>SPJM01000086.1 GCA_006844585.1 Methylococcaceae bacterium
CTTGGTGAACATAGCGAGAGTGAACCACCCGACCCCATCCCGAACTCGGCAGTGAAACCTCTTAGCGCCGATGATAGTGTGGCAGGTTGCCATGCGAAAGTAGGGAATTGCCAAGCTTTTATACCAAGACCCAACTGATTAAATCAGTTGGGTTTTTTTTTGGCCGGAGAAAATTGGAATTAGCTATGAAAATTTCATTAATCGTTGCGATGGCGGAAAATCGCGTAATTGGAGTTGAAAATGATATTCCTTGGCATTTATCAGCTGATTTGAAGAGATTCAAAAAAATTACGATGGGTTCGCCCATTATCATGGGTAGAAAAACTTTTGAGTCTATAGGAAAAGCATTGCCTGGACGAAAAAATATTATCATCACCAGGAATCCCGATTACAAAAAAGAAAATTGTGAAATTTATGATTCTGTAGAACAAGCATTGCTGACTAACCAAGATTGCGAGGAAGTTTTTATTATTGGCGGTTCAGCAATATATAAAGGTGCTTTATCAATGGTGGATTATATTTATTTAACGCTCATTCATCAAAATTTTCAGGGAGATGTTTTGTTTCCGGAGCTAAGCTATGATGGGTGGCGAGAACTGAAGAGACAGAAGGTGATTGATGATGAGAGTGTTCCGTTCGATTATAGTTTTATAGAACTTGAAAAAATTAATTGGTAAAATCAAAAGTAATATTTTGACGATAATTGGATTGACAGTTTTTAGAATTAGTCGAAATTAAAGGAAACGTTGTAATTAAAAGTTGTCTATTAATTTTAAATAATACGCTTTTCTGTTGTATCGACTGATTTTTGGCGATAGTCTTACTTATAAATTATTTTGAACATTAATGAAATTTTAAGTGAAATGTATAAAGATTAGACAGTAAATCTAATTTTTATAGCAAGTTTTGTGAATGAATAGGCAGTTAATTTTTATCAATGTGGCTTATTCTGTATATCAAATAGTTTATATGGAAATTCGAGACTACAATTAAGATTGCAGAATTTAATAAATAGCTTGGTTAAGTAAATGAAATGCTCTCAATTTAAAGGCTTTACTTTATTGGAATTAATGATGACGATAGCTGTTTCAGCTATTGTTGTGTCTTTAGCTGCGCCAAGTTTTAATGGGTTGATTGCTTCTTCAAGATTGACGGGTGCAATTAATGCATTTGTTGCAGATTATAATTTTGCGAGAAGTGAAGCGATAAAAAGGGAATTACCTGTGACAATTTGTAAAAGAAATACAGCGGGAACAGATTGTGATAATGCCGACGATTGGGATGAAGCCGGCTGGATAGTGTTTGTCGATGAAGATAGTGATGGAGTTGTTGATGCAGGTGTTGATGAGGTCATTAGAATTAATGAGCCGCTAGAAAATAATTTGACGATTAGTTCAAGTCGGGCGGCAAATCGTATTACAGTCGATACCTCAGGGTTTACACGTTCTTACAATGCAACTTTTACTTTTTGTGATAGTAGAGGCGCAAACCAAGCAAAAGCAAGAATATTATCTGTTACCGGTAGGTTGAGGAACCGCGTCAGCAGCGATGCTGCGCTGAGTTGTTAAGTTTATGAAAATAAAACAGTTGCATTTTAAAGCAGTTAATGGATTCGGTATGATTGAAATTCTAATTTCAATTGTGGTATTGGCTTTAGGCTTATTGGGTTTAGCGGGTATGCAGTTATTCGGATTACGAAACAATAATTTTGCTTATCAGCGTTCGCAAGCCATTATTTTGGCATATGATTTAGCGGATAGAATGCGAACTAATATGGTAGCGGTGGAAAATGGCGATTATGATTATTCTTCAGCTTCTGAGGTCAACGGAGCGCAAGCTTATTCAACTTGCGTTACTGATGTAGGGTGTACTACGGCAAATATGGCGGAACAGGATGTTTATGATTGGTATGAGGCGATTCAGGATACTTTGCCGAGTGGAGTAGGTTTGGTTTGTTTGGATAGTACCCCGAATGTGACTGATACCTGGGCATCACCGGCCTGTGATGGATTAGGGGATAGTTATGCGATTAAAATTTGGTGGGATGATGATAGAGATGGAACTCGTGATGCGCCCTTTATATTGAGCTTTCAGCCATGAACAGAAAGTCTATTAATTTCATCTTAAGCGATAAACAACAAGGATTAACCTTAGTTGAAATCATGATCTCTATGCTGTTAGGCATCATGCTAATAGGCGGCGTAGGAAAAATTTATATTAATAGCCAGGAATCATTTAGATTGCAGGAAGCATTATCGCGAATACAAGAAAATGGTCGTTTTGCTATAGATTATTTGTCTAAACAAATCCGTATGGCAGGATTTCAAGGTTGTCCTAATCTCGGTTCGGTCGTTCCTAATATAATTGCAAACAATCCGCCTTCTGGATTTGATTTGTCAAGCTCCTTAAGAGGTTATGATTATACAGGCGCAGCAATCCCCGGCTACACCTTACCGAATGATGTGATTGCGAATACCGATATTTTAACGGTTCAAAGAGCTGGCGGCTGTGGCGCCGGCGTTACCCATGCCATGGATAATGAAAACGCTAATGTGAAAGTATTAATTACAAATACTTGTGATTTTCAATCAAATGATGTTTTGTTCATTACGGATTGTCGTAATGCAGATATTTTTCGAGCTTCTACTGTTTCTAACGATGCCGGTAACGCGAATTGGGAAAACATCGCTCACGCTAACAATGTAAACACGACCAACCGTTTGAGTAAAGAGTATGATGAAGATGCGGAAGTCTTTAAATTTAATGGTATGGAATTTTATATTCGGAATAATCCAGCAGGTTTTCCATCGCTGTACCATGGTTTATTTGAGGGGGCTGTAGAAGAGTTGGTTGAAGGCGTCGAAAATATGCAAATAACCTATGGCGTTGAAATTGCCGGAGCCGCTAGCAGTAATTATTCATATATGACTGCTGATGCAGTCACCACTGCCGGGTTTTGGGAAGGCGTTAGAAGCGTCAGAGTGAGTTTGTTATTACAATCTGTGGAAGATAATTTGACGCCTACTTCAACGGCTTATGATTATAACGGCGCTACTGTTACGCCGGGTGATCGGCGATTACGCAGAGTTTTCACGACAACAGTTTTTATACGTAATAGGTTGTAATGATGAATCGCTTATTGGCGCAGAGCTTAATGAAACAAAGAGGTGCGGCATTAATCGTCAGCATGCTGTTTTTGTTAATTATGACGGTGTTGGGCATCTCAGCAATGAATACCAATATCTTGGAAGAAAAAATGGTGACCAATTCGCGTTTTCAAAACTTGGCGTTTCAAGCGGCGGATAGTTGTTTAAGCCAGATAGCGGAAGATCCGGATAATTTCACATTTTTGTCCGGGTGGGAAGATGCGGGAAGCGGCTCTTTTGGCGTTAACGCTGCAAATAATTCGGCGGCATATACATCTCAGAGACAGTTTCATATGTTTGCCACGCCGCCTCGAAATTCAGGTTTCAGCGCTGTGAAATTTCAAACGGCGCATAATCGATACATATGTTCAGGAACTTCATCAGCCAATAGTCAGGTAACGCTGAGACAAGGGATTTATCAAATTACACCCAAGTTTTAACAAAAGAAGTTGTGGGGAAAATATTATGAAAATGCTTAAACAGATTGTACAAAGCCAACTATTAGCATTATTGCTTTTTTCCAGCGCTTCTATGCAAGCGGATGATACTGAGATCTATTTAGGCGGTAATAATAACAACAGTGGAATTAAACCCAATGTGTTGTTTGTTCTAGATACCTCCAGCAGTATGACCAATGAGGACGGTACGGGTATTACCCGTTTGGATAGAATGAAAACCGCTTTGCACCAAATTTTGGATTCAGCGAATAATATTAATGTCGGTTTGATGCGTTTTCACCGGGAAGGCGGGCCGGTGTTATATCCAATCGCCGATATTGATGCAGATATTTCTACCGTGGAAGGGGCCGGTGCTTCAGGGACGTTAGTGAATTCTTATATTTCCCAAAGTTCAGATGACGCAGAAGAGGCAAATACTGCTGTTACCTTAGATAGTTCACAATTAGAAATGACTTACCTCAGCGGCGCTGCGGGTACTTCGACGATCGAAGTCAGGGTTTCGTCTACGAATGATGATGCAGAGGAAAAAGCATCGAATGGAAGTATGTATTTGGATAGTACGGATCTGGAACTGATTAAAGATTCTGGAGATCAATTGGTAGGTATTCGCTTTCAAAGCGTTGCTATTCCGGCTGGATCAACAATTAATAGTGCAGAAATTGAGTTTGAAATTGACGAACAAAAGAGCGATACGACTAATTTGACAATTCATGGACAGTTGCATGCAAATCCAGGCGCTTTTTCTTCAACTTCCGATGATATTTCTGTTCGCACAACAACGAGCAATTCTGCTGTTTGGACGAGTGTTCCGAATTTGACGGTAAATTCTAAATTAACGACCCCATCGTTAACGGCTATTGTGCAAGAAATTGTTGATCAAGGCGGTTGGGCAAGTAATAATGCTATGGTATTTATTATTACCGGCAGTGGTAAAAAAACAGTTGAATCTTATGATGGCGAAAGTAGCGCCGCGCCTTTGTTGAGAGTTGAATATACTACTGCTGCTGCTACGCCTGCTGACCAAACGGTAGGCTTGAGGTTTCAATCCATTGATGTGCCTCAAGGGGCTACAATCACCAGCGCAACCCTAGAATTTCAGGCTCAAGGCAGCGAAAGCGGAACAACATCGCTAACAATATATGGTGAGGATGAAGATGATACAAGCACATTTAGCACTGCCAGTTCAGATATTTCTTCAAGAACTCAAACCACTGCATCCGTCAGCTGGACGCCAGGGGCATGGACAGATGGAGCCAATTATCAAAGCCCGGATTTAACCGCTGTTGTACAAGAAATTGTTAATCGAAGCGGTTGGTGTGGGGGTAATTCGATGACTTTTTTGATAGAAGGAACCGGATTAAGAAAGGCTAAATCGTATGATGTTTCAGCGACAAACGCGCCGCTGCTGAGTATTGATTACGATGAATCTTCGGTTTCAGCCGGTGATTGTATAAATGCTTCTTTACAGAGACAAATCGCAGCAGGCAATGATGATGCGGAAGAAGCCAGCGACGGTACGATGGATTTGACCAGTACCGATTTAGAAATGGTAGAAGAATCCACTACACAAACGGTAGGGTTAAGATTTAAGAATATTGATATACCGCAAAGCGCGACAATACTGGAAGCCTCGGTAACGTTTATTGTGGATGAAACCAATTCAACGGCAACCAGTTTAACTATAAACGGTGAAAAAAGCGGCGATGCGGCAAGTTTTTCTTCTAGCAGCAATAATATTACCGGCAGACCGTTAACTACTGCGGCGGTGGCTTGGTCGCCTGGATCTTGGTCTACAATTGGCGAGAGTCATGAAACGCCGGATATTAAAACGGTGATACAAGAAGTCGTCAATCAAGGCACTTGGGCCTCAGGAAATGCATTGGCGCTGATTATTTCCGGGTCAGGAAAACGGGTTGCGGATTCATATGACGGGGAGCCGATTAATTCGGCGGTCTTGAAAGTGAAGATACAAGGTCAGCTAGGTTCCGGAAGCAAGACCGTTAGAAGTCGTTTAAAAGATATTGTCGATGAAATCAATTGGAAATCAGGCACCCCAATAGTCGATACTTTATATGAAGCGGCGCTTTATTATCGGGGAGATGATGTTTTTTATGGAAAAACGCGCGGGAATAGCGCGAATGCAGGAACTTCTTTGGATCGTTCGGAATATACCCGCTTAAGTCATACCGCTTCCTATACGGGAGGCTCGATTGTCAGAACAGGGAGCTGTACTGAGGACAATCAAAATCATGTGGATTGTAAAACCGAGTACATTAGTGGGACGGCGACTTATGAATCACCCATCAGTGAAAGTTGTCAGGCCAATCACATTATTTTGTTATCAGATGGGTATCCGAGCGTTAACACTTCTGAATCTTTAGTTGAGACAATGATTCCAGGAACTTGTGCTGGATCTGGCTCAGGTAAATGTGGTGTTGAATTGCTTGATCATCTTTATACGACAGATCAAATAGCTGAGGCCATTCATACCGGCGACCAAACCATAAAAACATATACCATCGGATTTGAAATTTTAGCATCGGGTAAAGCATATTTAGAAGATTTGGCGGCCGCAGGCGGCGGGCAGTTTTATGAGGCATCAACATCGGCCGATTTAGTCAATGCTTTTCAAGATATTATTTCGGATATTTTAGTCAGGCCGACTTCTTTTTCCGCCCCGGCACTTACAGTAAATGCATTTAACAAGCTTTATCATAATAATGAAGTTTATTTTTCACTGTTCTTACCTTCAGATACGAAACGTTGGGATGGTAATGTCAAAAAATTTGCTGTTTGTGAGGGAAATCCTGGAGACAGTTGTAGCAAAGGCGAGATTATTGATGTTAATGATGCGCTGGCGATAGGAAGTAATAGTCGCATTAAAACGACGGCGCAAAGTTATTGGAGTAGCGGGATTGATGGCGTGGAGGTGACTGTAGGCGGCGCCGGAGATGAGGTGCCTGCATATGGTTCTCGAAGAGTATTTACCTATACAGGTTCAACAGCGCCTTCTGACGTTACCTTAAATGTAGCAAGCCATAAAGTAGAAATCGCCAACACAGCGCTAAGCAAAACTTTACTGGGCGATGCGGCAATGAGCGACGCAGATCGAGAAGAGGTGATTAATTGGATTAGAGGTAAAGACGTTAAAGATCAAGATGAAGACGGTGCGGTTGATGATGATCGCTGGGTTTTTACCGACCCGCTTCATGGCGGATCAGTCAGTATTACTTACGGTTATAAGCATACCGGTAGTGGAGCGACGATAGCGCCGGTTTTAGATGCGAACAGTAATATTATTCCGATTACTAAATTATTGATCGGCTCAAATGACGGCACTTTGCGGATGATTAATTCAGATAGTGGAATAGAAGAGTGGGCGTTTATTCCTCAGACATTATTGGCTAATCAACAGGATTTGATGAATAACGCCAGCGGTGATCATGTCTATGGTTTGGATAATAGCGCCACTTATCGATTTTATGACGCAAACGGCAACGGGATCATTGAACCTACCGGTACGGATATTGATTTGGATGGCACCGTAGAAGATGAGGAAAAGGATTATGTTCATGCTTATATCAGTATGCGTAGAGGCGGACGGAATATTTATGCTTTAGATGTGACCCCTACCAGTACTATTACGGAACCCACCTCGACTACAACGATAAGCCCAAAATTGTTATGGCGTATTGAAGGCGGTAGTGGAGATTACACCAAACTCGGACAAACCTGGTCTAAACCTCAAGTTGTAAAAATGTGGGTCAAATCCGGTTCAGATTCTTATCGAAAAGATGTACTGATCTTTGCAGGCGGCTACCATACCGATCAGGACAGCAGTTTTGGTGTTTCCGGTTATGGAAATGCAATTTTTGTAGTGGATGCTGATGACGGTTCTTTAATTTGGTCGGCCAGTGATTCCGGCGCCGATTTGAATTTTACCGATATGGTTTATCCCATACCTTCTGATTTGGCGGCGTTGGATAGCGATGGCACAGGCGTAGTAGATAGAATATATTTTGGCGATATGGGGGGACAAGTCTGGCGTATTGATTTCATCAAGTCGTTCAGTTTAACCGGTAGTAACAGCAGTGTGGCGGAAGGCGGTATTCTTGCTAAGGTTTCTGACAGTTCAGATATCAATAAACAACGTAAGTTTTTTTATCCGCCTGATGTTGCTCAGGTTGACGATTCTGTTTTTTCATCAACAGCCTTATATGATTTGATTGTTATCGCTAGCGGAAACCGGGCTAATCCGTTGAATACCGATGTGCATGATAGAATTTATGCGTTCAGGGATTATCGTGTTCGCACTAAATCAGATGATGCATCTGATACAGAACCAGTCGTACCTGTAATACCTATTCGCGATAACTCTATTGCAATCGATGAAGATAATGATGGTACGGCGGATGAAAATTTATTTGATGCGACTGAAAACTTGATCCAACAAGGTGACGCCACAGAAGTTGCTGCTGCAAAAACGGATTTAATTGATAAAAAAGGGTGGTTTATAGACTTGAAAGAATATGATGGCAGCTGGATAGGTGAAAAGAGTTTGGCTACTCCGCTGATAGTGGGAGGAAAATTGTTTTATACGACTTATGTGCCGGGTTTAGCTTCTGCAGATCCTTGCGATGTGCAGGTGGAAGGCGGCGGTCGCGTCTACGCGGTGAATATGTTAACCGGCGCCGCTGAATTTAATTGGTATACCGGCGATGCTAATGCCGCAACTGATTTGACCGAAGAAGATAGACGGCAAGGTTTGGGTTCCGGCATACCTTCTGAAGCAATTGCCATTTTTCAGCCAACCGGCGTATCTGTTTTAGTGGGGAGTGGTGGGGGAGCAACGACGATAGACCCCGATGTTGGTTTACCCAAAAGCAGAACCTTTTGGTCTCAGGATAGCATTGAATAGATATGAATATCAAACTAAGAAACAATTCAGGGTTTACTTTAATGGAACTAATGGTGACTTTGGCGGTTGCAACTATATTGGTTTCATTAACTTATCCATCCTATCAACAGTATGTGATCAAGTCTCGTCGGGCTGATGCAAAGGGGGCTTTACAATCGTTTGCCAATGAAATGGAACGACATTATACGGTGAATGGGAGTTATTTAGGGGCGGGAACCCTCAATAGCAACAATGACGGCCCGCCTTCTATTTTTGCTACACAAGCGCCATTAGACGGCGGTACGCCATATTACAATTTAACTATACGTCCTTCTACCGGCGGTACGCCAGAAACTACAGCGGATACTTTCGTACTCCGCGCTACCCCCATATCCGGCACCACTCAGGAAGATGACGGATATATGGAAATTACCCATACTAATCTTAAACGCTGGGATGCCAACAATGATGGCGATACAGCGGATAGCGGCGAGGATAAATGGCAGTAAATCTCTATTTTTACTTGCCTTGAAACAGCCTGTGGGAGTTTATTCTATATTCTGAATCTGAATATTGAGTGAGCAATTAAGTTATTGAATATTAATAAATAATATTTTTATAAAGAGTTTTTGGTACACGCATTGGTACACATAATTTAAGGGTTCCCCTGACTTTTTATGATATTGGATAACATAAGGCTTGTGATTTTTACATGGCAATACCTGCCGGAAGAATGCTTGAGTTTTCAAATTCTGTGAATTCCCCGTAATATACCTTTGTGATTCGTTTTATCCCGCATAAAAATTAAATAAGAATAGTTCACAAATGAAATTTAATACTTTTAATGAATAAACACGAAATCGCCGCTTTTAATGAAGCAGCTGAAGCGTATATTGAAATGTTCGGCGGTAGTTTACCGCTTGGAATTGGTATGCCGAATTTAACCACGGAACTTTTGCAAAAGGCAGTGGCTGACAAAAAACCGATTGAATCAAACACTCCGCCCGGCGCTTTAAGCTAACTCAGGTCTCATGATTTTAAGCCTTTGCCGGTTAATTTCCTTTAGTTTTCCGATTCATTTTCTTAATAATTTTCCTTATCCACACATGAGACAACCCAAATTTAATGGCAAGTTCGTCGTAATTCTTACCATTAAATTGATGCATGATTTCTTTGTCTCGCGCACTGTTTTTAAAACTATCTAAATACTTACTGCCCGGAATGTATATATGAGACCCTTTCCAATTGTTAATCAAGGCTTCTGCCGCCTCAATAGCAGCTTCATGAGCTAAGGTATCATCAATACGATTATTGATAAGAGAAGTATTAATGACCTCGAACACTTCAAGTAGTAACGGCGGGTAATCTTTTTTAGATAATGGCATAAGCCCTCCGTTATTCTAACCAAGGCGCAACAATCAATTTCGCAGTTCCAGCCCATTGGTTACTCACTGATACGCCGCCATTAATAATCAATTCATTCTGAATCAATGCCAAAGCATCGCTTTCCAGTGAAGGCGGAACCACCAAAGTATCCGGCTTAATATTCAATTTTCGTCCTTCATCGCCATTCAATGACATCATTGCTGCTCTGGCTGCTCCATAATTGGCGGCATCTAATGCGCCTTTTGAAGCATAGGCCAATTGCCATAAGCCAAAACCCGCATTCACACGCGCCCGAATTCCATACAGATATTCATCACGCATAAAAACATTTTCGTCTTCATCGTTGGTCAAGCTGGTCAATTTATAAGGGATACGCTCCTGAAACAATAACGGCTTGATAGCGCGACTGGTATCCAGTAAAAACCATGCTGGCCCAGCTCCAGCTTGCATATTGCTAACGCTGGCCGGATTGTTGACGCCAACCGGATGATCTGTATCAAAGAAATATTGCCCGTCATAACAAGCAGTGGTAAAACCAGCCGCCAACAAAGCAAAAATCAGCTCATCAGGATGTTCCCCGGATACTCGGCCCATTTCCGTCATCAACGGCCCCATCAAGCCGTAATTATCATCCTCAATATCCGTTCGTTTGACGCGAATACTCTCTTCATACAGCTTATTTTTTACCGTATAAGAATGAGCCACCAAGTTTTTAAGGGTTCTATCGCCAAGCCACTCTCTGAGTTTGGGGAATTGTCCCAACCAAGCATAGGTTTCTTCGGCAGCCTTTGAAGGCATGACCATAGCGACTTCCTGAAAATGGCTATTGGCGCTATCCAGGCCCTTGTTAAAGGCGGTATTGAAACCTTGAAATAATTGTCCTAAATTTGTTTTGTTCACTAACATGGTTATTTTCCTTCCCCGTATTTTTCAACGTCTGCTTGGCTCAATCCTAAAGAATCGTATATTTCAACAGTACCGGTTTTTCTTTCATAGGGTTCATCCAATAAAGCACGTTCTTCAGCCGTTAACCGATCTGTTTGGCAGGTTTGTATAAACCCATAAATTGTTTTAATACTACCGACAAATTCATCAAAAGCTTGGGCATCATGGCGACACATGGAAACACCCCATTCTCTTAATTTAGGCGGCAATAAGTGATTATTAATAGCGTCATCCACTTTCGCCAGCACCGTATGTTCGGTGGCTGCTTGTAAATCTTCCACAACTTGCTTGAACTCACCTAATGGAACATATTGAGCTGGATCCGGCTTTGATGAATTTTGTGTTGTTAACAGTTTTTTAAGAGCCTCTGAAACATCCGCTAAAGTGGCGTTTTCTTCCAAACCTAATAATTGAATCAATTCGGATAAATCTGGCTCAGCAGACTGTGAGTTACTGTTATCGTTGTCGTTCATGTTGTCCTCTGCTTTAGCTAAAGCGGTCATCTCAAGAGCGGGATTGTTGGTTAATGCGGCGCGTAAAATACGAATAATCTTGCCGTCTTTTGTATGCTGCATGACTGGGGATAGGTATTTGTATTCTTTACTACGCAAGAAATCTATTGCCTTGTCCGTCCACTCCACTAAACCCCAAATACCATCAGAACGCACCTCCAAACCTTCAACCCAACCTGCAGCGGGAGCCGGTTGGCCATTTTTTTCGGCTAAATCTATTTGGTGTTCATAATCCACCGGCAATAAGTTTTTACCGGCATATTGTTGGGTGGCGAGAACCACTCGGTCAGGGTCAGATAATTGCCAAGGTCCGCGACCGTCACGCCCTTGAAATTGACCAGAAGGAAGAAGGTGAACCCATTGCTTAAGCGGGTTGTTGTCGGTGGCATCGGTTTTCAATGCCACCGTGATAGATGATGCTTCCATGTTTCCGTAAACCAGTTTAAAAACTTCGGTTTACCTTAACAAGGATATGCAGAAAACAAGATTAAACTACTTTACAAACTTATCCATATCGGTAAACAAATCCAATTGCAGGCGTGTTTCACTCTGTTCCGGTAAGAGCCTGACCAATTGTTGTTTATGTTGTTTGATGGCGGCTATCCATTCATCGGATGCGTTCTCAATTTTAATATTCCCCTCTATTCGGGTTAAGGTAATGCCATTCCTTAGCGCAATTTCTATAAATAAGCGCGGTTCGAATTTCATTTTTTTACCTAAACGATTACATTGGATTGTAGTTGTTTTTCAGTGCATTTTTTTTCCAGGTGCTCATTCTCAACAACATGAGCATCTGGGGTATTCTGACCACCCTCTAGGCCTTTATTTATCTGGGGTTCTCCCAGATGCTCATTTGTTTGTAACGGGGTTTGAGCATGTGGGGTTTTTTCGGCTTCAGGAAGCCGCCAATACCATTTTCCTTTTGGCGATTCTCGAAACGATTCTACGCCTAATTCGCTTTTTGCTCTCTTAATGGTTGCTCCGGAATAACCTAATAATTCAGCTTCCTTTGTCACTTCATTTGAAAGCAAAGCATCATTGCCCAATAAATCAATAATAAAACGTTTAGCCTCCTCTATTTGGCTATTTTCAGACCGCCTTACTGGCGCATTCAATGCTTCATCCGCAGTCATATTGACTGGTTCCGGTTCCCATTCAACCTTCGAGGTACTTATTCCACTATCTAGCGTACAGTCCACAATTGAAAACGCCAACCCTCCCGTATCCTTAGCCAAGTTGTTTTTTAAAGGTAATAACAATCTCCTTTCAGGGTTATTTTTATCTTTAATTACTATAAAGGCAGCTCTGGAAGCAGCCACAAATGCCATACTTCCATTAATTCTGTTTAAAGCATCTTTAGAGATACTTTTGTTTAAATGTGAAACTGCCAAAATAGCCAAATCATTTTTTTCGGCAAAATCCCCTAAAGGCGATAGCATCGCCCTAACATCAGAATTTTTATGGCTATCCACTCCCCCCAAATAAGCGGTAATTGGATCAATAACAATTAATCGAACGTTTCCTATTTCCTTTACCATTTTTTCTAATCGTTCCAAATCATTTTTTAAGCTAAAAGAACGCCTGATAACCTGGCCAGTTTCATTTTTTTCCATTACGGCATCCAATATCGCTATTTTGCTTAAATCCGCATTCACAGCTCTTAATCTAGGACGTATTGTATCGGCTGCATCATCCTCAGCCGATAAAAAAATGACCGCCCCAGGCTTGCATTTCCCAAAATCAACCGGCCAATAAACGCCTTGGGTTATTATTCCTGCTAAAGCGGCAGTAATTTGGCTTTTACCTAAGCCTGGGTCGCCAGCCAACAGTGTAACCTTTCCACAAGCAATCCTTCCTGGCCATAAGAACTCAATTGGCTTTTCCTCTACTGCATCCATCATGCGATAAGCGACCGAAGTGGAATACTGACCGACGCCCGCTCTCTTGCCACCGACGTTTGTTTCCTTTGGTTTAGGATTAGATTTCCTTAATTGTTCTTCATGGTTTTTTATTGCTTTTTCCTTGAGTTTGTTCATTTTGGCACCTCTTCGTCCTCAAAATGCCTACGGTTTTGCCAATAATCATGAAGGATAACAATAGCGTCCTTAATCTCCAGCTGAAGCACCTTAACGACCTTTTCCAAATTCTCATAATCAATTTCATGATACGGTGTCGGCCCTTGAGCCAAACAAGCAGCATCGCCAATAAAACCGGCTATGCCTTCGGCCTTATGTAAAACAGTCAACATTTCATCAATGAAGGAATCGTCTTGAAAACGTTGGTTGATTAACGTCTGATTGGCTTTTTTTGTCCGAGTTACTTCACTCATTACTCACCTGCCTTTTGCATGCGGTCAAACTTAATACGGGCAAATGGGTAACAGATCAACAAAGCCAAGGCCTCATAAAAATCCAAATTATTTTGTATGATTTGCCGATTCTCGGTCTTTGGGTGAATGCTGACCAGTTTAAAAACGGCTTTTAAATGGGTTTTACTCGGCGAATAAAAAGCATTTTTTGCCGGAATCTGAAAACTGTTATTGAATTGGCTCATACCTCACCCCCACCGAATGCCATGTTATAAAATTCTGAATGGGCGGTGTCCAGGGCGATTAATTCGGCAACGGTTAGTTGATTAATTGATTTGCCGGTTTCAGCAATTCGGCGCGCCAGTCCAACGGTGTAATGACAATTTGATTCGGCTATGCCGCCGATAATTTGAGCCGCTTCAATGAGCTGTAGCTCTTCGGTTAATAGAATGGATGAGTTTTCAATTGCTTTGACGCCCTGAGTTTTGGACGGTTTTGGGGTAGGGTTACGCATTGCGGTTTCTCCTGTAGTGTAGATAACCGCCGCCCTTTGGTTGCAATCGCAGGGTGGCGGACTGTACTAGGTTGCAACAACCGGCTACAGGAACCGGCCAGCTCGAAAGCTGCCCAATACAGCCCACCATAACGAATATGCGCCGGATAAACTCCGGAAGCATGAAATTTAAGCGGAATAATCCCGCTATTTTTGGTGGGCATAAAAAAACCGCGAGAAATGCGGCCTTTTGGCCTGTAGTGTTCGGGGTTGCAATCCCGACTTTCGTTTTTTGCGAAAGCATTGACAGGTTACCGGCATGGCGTTTTCCTGTCAATGCTGATATAGTAATTTGCAACATGGAGTGGTTCCTTTAGCGGGGAAATTGACCGGCCAATCTGGGGAGATACGACCGGAATTATGGAAGTGACGAATTAAAAAACGGCTATGGTTTCCAATTTTTATCCACGGAATAGGAAGCAAAGCCGTTTTTTTTATTGCGAGTGGTGATAATCGGCCAACCACGTTTTCTTAGTCGATCAATAATAGATGCAAGCCGAGTGATGCAATAATCTTTGAAAGCTGTAACGCTTGTCACCTCTTTCCCATCCAGCAAGGCTTGCTTGATGATTTCAATTTGGGTCGTTTTATTCTTCATGAACCCTCCAAAATTGACTTTTTTATTTCATCTATTTCTTTGAGTTGCCTAATTTCGTTTTCAGCAAGAAAATTTAGTGTCAATAAATAACCAAGCCTCTCAAGCTGTTTTTTATATTTTAAATAAGTTTTTGGCGAGATACCGACACTTCGAAAGCGCTTAGTTTCAAAATCAACTTTTTGGCAGTATCGGCCTAATGCACTTTTGCTAATGTTGAATCCCTTTTTATCCAACCATCTTTTTAAGGCCAGTTGAGAATCGTAATTTTCAATTATTCTTTGGTCTAACTCTGTTTTGATGGATTTTGGTAATTTATAAACTGATGAGCGCCTACCCATGATTGACCTCCGTATTAATTTTATTCATCCAGGCATGTATGTCTTCGGCTCTCCATGCAGTTACGTTTTCAGATAATTTTATGGGTTTTGGAAAAGTACCTTGTTTTACTTTCCGCCATATGGTCGATGCGCTAAATGGAATGAAAGTGATTAACAGAGATAATCGAATATAACCATTTTTTGGTAGTTCTTTTGATGTGTTTTGTGAGTTTTGATGATTTGTTTCTGTAGTCATTGGCGTGTTCAATTTGATTAACATCGCCAGCTATCCTATAGCACGGTGTAGCTTAATGGTATTAAAGGAGTTTACAAAATTAAGGTGTTTTTTTTAAACGTTAGTTAAACACTATTTAAAACCCTGTTAAACGTAAACCATTAAAATATAGGTTGAAAAAAAATTATTTGACCGGCAATGAGTGCCGAATATAGAGATATTGTATTTCTATATTTCGATCATGATTTTGCCCTATGGAGGGAATCAGGTAGGCTTTGATTTGGTATTAAGCCGTTTTTGTATCAAAAGGTATAATGTTAAATGTTTGGTTCTCTTCACAAGCTTCTATAAAGTTACCTAGTGCCTGCAAGGCTTGTTTTCGTTCATCATAGTAATCGTATCGGTCATAAACGCCTTCCACGCCTTTAATTTTATGATTTAAGCAACGTTCGCCGACATGGGAGGGGAAACCCAAAGAGCCAATAATTGTTCTGGCCGTGCGCCGGAAATCATGAATGGTGAAAGGGTCAATGCCTTCCATTAATGGCGTTACTTTTTTTAAGGCCACATTCAAGGTGCTTTCTGAAATGTAAGGCAGTCGCCTATCTTGGCTTTTTCTGGCAGGAAGTAGCCACTCCTGACTATCTGAGAGTGTAAGCAGCTCATTTAAAGCGCTAATGGCCTGGGAGGGTAAAGGAATGATGACCGATAACCCGGTTTTACTACCCGTTAGTTGCCATTCGCCTTTCTCAAGATCAAAGTCGCTTTTACGCGCCCGGCAGAGTTCATTTTTTCTCACGGCAAGTATGAGTAATAACTTAATCGTCAGTAGATTGGTTCGGGAAAATCCTTTGGCCAGGTGCATAGCTTCAAATAATGCGGTAATTTCCTCTTTGTTTAATGAACGTTCTCGCGAGTTTTCTTTGCCGCCTGCATCGTTAATATCAAAAGCGGCCGCCGGATTGTATTGCACAATATGCCTTTTGATTGCGTAGTCAAACATGTGTTTTAGAATTCGTAAAACATCGTTCGAGACGGTTGGCGCCCCACGATTCACAATCGCTTTTAAAATTTCATCAATATGCAAGGGCTTAACCAGGTCAACCGGCATATGGCCAATATAGGGCTTAATATCTTTTTCAATTTTCGATCTGATGATATTAGGATGCTTCCAGTGTCCCATAATGCGGTCGCTAAAATATTTATCCGCCAATTGTCCTGCTGTAAATGCGTTGGCTTTTGCTTCGATTTGTTCGATGGCTTGTTTTTTTCGTTCTTGCTTTTCGGCGGTTACATCATGACCAAGTGACACTTTGGCGGCTAATTCCTTAACCGCCTTTCGCGCTTCAGCGAGTGACATTTGGTTGTAATTGCCTATTTGCATTTTTCTTTGTTTACCGGCGAAACGATACCGGTAATTCCAAACAGGTGTCGTGAACGATTTTCTATAGCTTAAAAAAAGCCCATTACCGTCCGCTTTGCCTTCAAAGTGGGTACCGCTTTTTATCCATGCTCTTATTTGGGCGTCTGTTAACTTTGCCATAACTGAGTCTCGTATAAATCAAGGGCTTTGAGTGTGTACCAAAAAAAGTGTACCAATTGAAGCTTTGGTACACGTCTTGGTACACATAAATTATGCTATTTAGTGGGATTAGGCGCAACAGGGAGACACAAAAAAACCGCTAACTTAGCGGCTTCAGAGAGGTTGTGATATGGGGTGATATGGTGTGACTCTTTACTCTATATTCTGAATCTGCTCGCGCATTTGTTCGATAAGCACTTTCAGGTCAATAGCGATTTGAGTCATTTTTATGTCTTGTGATTTGGAGGCGAGCGTGTTTGCCTCCCTATTCATTTCCTGCATCATAAAATCCAGGCGTCGGCCGATAGCTTCATTTTGTTCGATTAATCGTTGAACTTCAGCGACATGCGCTTGCAAGCGATCTAATTCTTCTGCGACATCCATTTTTTGCGCTATAAATAATAATTCTTGTTCAAGCCGTTCGGTATCCGGTTCCTGTTGTAAAGAATCAATCCGCGACAGTAATTTTTCCCGGATTTGGGTATGTACTAATGGCAGTCTGTTTTCTGCTTCCTGCGCTAATGTCATGATGTTAGCGCAACGTATTGAGATGAGTTCTTTTAGTTTTTCGCCTTCTCTTGATTTGGCATCAATTAGTTTTGGCAGCACTGACTTAATTAAATGAGCGGTATTTTCTGATAAAGTATTCTTATCTATTTCGGTTTCTTTCCTGATGCCGGGGAAAGCTAAAATGTCGAGCGGAGAAAAGGCTTTAGATGCGCCCATCAATTGCTCTATAGCACCTGTAGCGTCTAAGAGGCTTTTAATAGCTTGCTGATCTATATCAAAAGATTCATGATGAGTTTGTTTTTTGATGGTTATCGCGCATTCTATTTTCCCGCGTTTTACTTTACTATTGATTGCTGATCGTAAATCCGATTCTAGATAACGCAGACTTTCCGGTAATTTAAAGGAAATGTCGCAATAGCGGTGATTAACAGAACGCAGTTCACAATTTAAAGTTAAATTATCAATTTTAATTTCGCTATTGGCGAAGGCTGTCATACTTTTTATCATTTGTTTTGTAAAATATAACCTTGTAAAAAAATGTAAAAAGGGAAAGAATCCCATTTCAAAGGTAATATACTAATCTATCTGAAACTCACTGAGGATACAACTGAATAACTTTATTAATTTTTTACACCCTTAGGTTAAGCAGAAGGATTGAAATTTAGGATGATTTAAGTAATATGGCAGAATACTACGACCCCGAAACCTATCCCCAAGAGTTGAATTACTTACAATCGGGGACAATTATAGATCACTACATTATTGAGCGTGAATTGGCGAGGGGTGGGTTCAGTTCGGTTTATTTGGCTCGGCAACTGGATGATCAGATCCAAGTTGCGATTAAAGAGTATTTGCCGCGCAAATTGGCGCATAGAACGTTGAATAACGTTGTTATCCCGAATAACAATGAATCTATCAATCTTTTCAAGCGCGGAAGAGCGTTATTTTTTGAAGAAGCCAAGGTTTTGGCGGATTTGAAACACAATAATATTGTTAACGTCATCAGTTTTTTCCAAGCCAATGAAACTGTTTATATGGTGATGGATTATGATTACGGTATGACCTTAAATAAGCTGATCAAAAATAAAGTCATTAAAATTGATGAAGAGTTTTTGTTGTGTGTGTTTAGGCAATTGCTAAATGGCATTGCTGTTATTCATGAAAAGAATTATCTGCATTTGGATGTTAAGCCTTCTAATATTTTAATTAGAGCACAACATGATCCTTTGCTGCTTGATTTTGGCGCAATTCAAAAATTTCCTATCGGTAATGCCAGTAGAACCAAAGTTTTAACGCAAGGGTTTTCGCCGATAGAGCAATATTCCAGTAAAAGCATGTTGGGGCCCTGGACGGACATTTATGCGGTCGGCGCCAGTATGAGAGCTTGTTTGGATTATAAAATCCCGATGCCTGCGCCGGAAAGAGAAAAGCACGATAAACTGACGCCGGCGGTTAAAGCCTATCGAAAAGATTATCCGGAATATTTATTGAAAGCGATAGACTGGGCGATGTCCATACAGCCGGAAATGAGGCCGCAGTCCATCACAGAGATTCAAGAAGCGTTGATTGCTTAAGGAATGCAAATTTCATTAATAAAATAAAAAAAAGGGTATACTGCGCGGTTTATTTTTGTAATACAGAGAGTGACGCATGAGACCAAGTGGAAGAAATCCGGATCAATTGAGAAACATTCAATTAACATGTAATTATACAAAACATGCGGAAGGTTCGGTTTTGGTGGAATATGGCGATACTAAAGTTTTATGTACGGCCAGTATAGATCCGAAAGTACCGCGTTTTTTAAAAGGTCAAGGGCAGGGGTGGATTACTGCTGAATACGGCATGTTGCCGCGTTCCACTCATGAACGTATGATGCGAGAAGCCAATAAGGGTAAGCAAGGCGGCAGGACCTTGGAAATTCAGCGTTTAATCGGTCGTTCTTTACGCGCTGCCGCTGATTTGAATTTGTTGGGTGAAAACTGCATTACGATAGACTGTGATGTTATTCAAGCCGATGGCGGAACCCGAACGGCATCAATTACCGGTGGTTATGTCGCCTTAGCGATGGCGGTTCAGCATTTATTGGATAATAAAAAAATCAAAAAAAATCCTTTGCATAGTCAAATTGCCTCGGTATCGGTTGGCGTATTTGAAGGCGTTCCGGTTTTGGATTTAGATTATGATGAAGATAGTCAGGCGGAAACCGATATGAATGTAGTAATGAATCAGCAAAGCGGTTTTATCGAAATACAGGGAACAGCGGAGGCGGAGCCATTTGATAGAGATGAATTGAATAGTTTGCTGAACTTGGCGGAGCAGGGTATTCAGCAATTGCTGGAAAAACAGAAAGCGGCGATAGACAGCGTAAAATAATGAACCAGCACAAAAACATTGTTATCGCCAGCGGAAACCCGGGGAAAATTAAGGAAATACAAGCGATATTAAAGGATTATCCGATTATTCCGCAGTCTGAATTTGGCGTTTCTGAAGCGGAAGAGACTGGAACGACCTTCGTTGAAAATGCCATTATTAAAGCCAGGCATGCGGCGGAACACGCTAATATGGCTGCGATAGCCGATGATTCCGGTTTGGTTGTCGATGCATTGCAAGGCGAGCCGGGAGTGATTTCAGCGCGATATGCCGGAACCCGTGCGACCGATGAAGAAAATTTGCGTAAAGTGCTGCGTAATTTGGAAGGCGTTCCCGAAGATCAACGCACGGCCAGATTTATTTGCGTGATTGTATTGATGCGGCGCCAGCATGACCCGATGCCGATTATCGCGCAAGGCGTTTGGGAAGGACGTATTTTGGAGCAGAGTTTTGGGGAAAACGGCTTCGGCTATGACCCGATTTTTTGGGTTCCGGAATACCAATGCGCGTCGGCAGAATTAGAGCCGCAAGTGAAAAATACGCTGAGTCATCGAGGCAAAGCTTTAAAGATGTTGACTGAATTGTTTAATCACCGTGCAGCTCAGTGAAATTGCCGAGCGGTTTAACGGAGCTAAGCCGCTGGTGAGCATAACGCCGTTAGGGAATGGATTAATCAATGAAACTTATCTGGTTAGGGGCGCTGAAGGTTGTTTTGTTTTACAGCAAATAAATACCGGCGTTTTTAAAAATCCGGATTTAATTATGTTTAATCTGGAGCGTTTGCAGCAGCATCTACAGTTTAAAGCACCGGCTTTGCAAGTTCCCCAAACAATTAAAACAAGCCAAGGGCAGTTGTTGTTTTGCATTGAAGATAAACAGTATTGGCGCGCATTACAGTTTATTGAGGGAAGTGAGAGTCGCGAAATCATTCTTCAACAACAAGAAGCCGAGCAAATCGGTTATGCTTTGGCGCATTTTCACTGTTTGTTCAGCGATTTGGATCCAAATGAATTACAGGATACCTTGCCGGGTTTCCATCATACGCCGACGTATTATAAAGCTTATCAAGCCGCGTTAATTGATAATGCGAAGAAAGAAACGTCCGCAAGCATTCGGTTTTGTAAACAATACATTGAACAAATGCGGGGGCGTTTAGCGGTTTTGGAAAAGGCAAAACAGCAAGGGGTTTTGCGGGAAAGAGTCATTCACGGCGATCCGAAAATGAACAACTTTTTATTTTCCAAACAAAGTGATCAGGTCTTGGCAATCATTGATTTAGATACGGTTAAGCCCGGATTGGTGCATTATGATATTGGCGATTGCCTGCGTTCTTGTTGCCATGATAAAGATTTGAATCATTTCGATCTTGATATTTGTGAAGTGATTTTAAGCCATTATCTGGATGAGGCTCGGCATTTTTTTTGCGGATCGGATTATGATTACCTAAGCGCGTCTATCGAGTTGATAAGCTTTGAGTTGGGTTTGCGTTTTTTTACCGATTATTTAACCGGCGATCGCTATTTTAAAATAGAACATCCCGAGCATAATCTGGAAAGAGCGATAAACCAATTTGAATTGTGTAAAGATATTGCCGCCAAACGTCCGAAAATAGATCAGTTGATTAAAGAATTAAAGAAAACTAGCGTTAAATAACAGCGTTGTATAACGATAAAACGTTAATTGCTTAGAAAAATTGTCCGGCGATAAGCCTGATTTATGTTTTAGCTGGCGTATGAACTGATGTTTATTCGGGAAATTAATCCAGAACATAGGTAATAAAGTGGCTCGCTCATCTTTGTGTTCCAATATTATTCCATCTTTAAAGGGTTGGATTTGATCGAGCAATTCTTGTTGAGTTTGGTAAACAATGAGTTGAGGCGTCGACAGGATGGAGATGTAGATGTCGATATTGTTCAATTCGTTTTTCCGCAAGGGCGGTAACATCGGGTCTTGATAAGCCGCGGCGAAAGCATTTTCCGCTATATCCTCAGCTAAAGGGAAGATTGCTTCCAGCGAACCATAGCTTCCGCGCAGAATATGATTTTTTTTTAAAGTGACGAATGTTGCCCGGGGGATTGCTAGCTCTACCGGGTAATGGCGTAAATTAACGCAATAAGGATGCCCGGTTTGATAACCGTTTTTGATTGAATGCCAGGCTATTTCAAGTAGGGTTTGCTTTATGCTTTGGCTGAGCGCAATAAACTCCATAGGCGATCATTTTTTATACTTTATTAGTCCTAAGTGTAAATTAAAATGACCGTTTTGGGGAATGCTTTAAAAAAGTTTTTCTTTTATTGATGAATTGTTCGGGAGGCGGTTGGAAAAGTTCGCCTCCCGAAAAAATGATGAATTTAGAAGCGTAAATAAATACTGTTGTATCGATCCCGGTTCGACCAAACGACGCGGTTTTCAAAATGATCTGTTTTATTATGATAATGGCGTCCGGCATAATGACGATAACGGTCATTATTTTTCAAACGATAAATTTTTTCACTGGCTTGATCCAGGCAACTCATGATTTCGTTTCTATCGTGATCGGAGAGTCGACGTTTTCTGCGTTTATGATCTATTGTTCTATCCAGTTCCTGGTGCGCGCGATGTAAACGGCGCGCTTCTCTGCGGGTTAGATCTCCTTTATCTATGCCTCTTTCAATGCGGGCATATTGGCGATTCAGGCGTTGATCGACGTGATGCCAGAACTCATAATCGTGATTGTGATGACGATGTTTGGCGAAAAAAGGGTTGCGGCTCCATTCAGCTGAAGCTGTGTAAGGAGTCAACGCCAACATCATTATTAAAATAAGCTTTTTCATAACAGCCTCCAAATCAGTTGTTTTTGATGTTGGGCTTAGCTTATCTCAATCACCGTGAATGATAACTGAACGATGTTTAATTAATGATTTCTTTGATCACCGGGTTGCTTAATACGCCGATATTTTCTATTTCAATTTTGACTGTTTGGCCGGGTTTCAAATAACCGCGGGGTTTCATTTTAACACCGACTCCTGCTGGCGTTCCGGTTGCGATAACATCGCCCGGCTCCAAAGTCATCGCCTGACTCAAATAACTGATCATTTGGTAGCAGTTAAAAATCATATGACAGGTGTTGGCGTTTTGCCGCAAATCATCATCCACCCAGGTTTTTATCGCCAAACGATGAGGATTACTGATCTCATCAGCAGTGACCAGCCAAGGTCCCATCGGGCCATGAGTATCAAAAGACTTGCCCAGCATCCAGGTCGGCGAACGAATTTGCCAATCCCGCACCGAGACATCGTTAACAATGGTATAACCGGCAATATAATCTTTAGCATCATCAAGCGCTATATGTTTACCCCGTTTACCGATAACCACAGCCATTTCCCCCTCATAGTCCACTTTTTCAGAAACAATAGGGCGATGTATCGGGTCGCCGTGAGCAATCACGCAAGTGCTTTGTTTGGTAAAAAAAGTCGGAAATTCAGGTTTTTCCAAACCGGTTTCATTAATATGATCGGCATAATTCAAGCTGACGCCTAAAAACTTTCCCGGTCGCGGAATCGGCGCCGATAATTTTACTTCAGTCAACGGCAAGGGATTATGTTGTTTTTCCACTAATTGGCGCATCGCATCCAGCGCGTTTTCACCCATAGAAAGAAAATCAATCATATTGTCGGGGATGGGTTCTCGATGATCGGTATGGACAATGTGATCATCAACTACTGCGCCAATGCGTTGTTGATTGCGCCAATAAAAAGAGACTAGTTTCATAATAAAAAGACAGTAGATGGCGGGTAACTTTCTTTAAGAGAAAGCGGAGGCTGTTTATTTTACAGTAAAATATTTTGTTCAATCTCATGAAAAGATATAATGGAGGATTTTATCCTATTTGACCGTTTACTTAGCGGCAGTGATTGTAGACCCTAACTCAAGAAAAATAATGACGCCAGAGCAATTTAATCATTACGCCGGACAAGGCTATAACCGCATACCGATCGGTCAGGAAGTACTGGCCGATTTGGATACGCCGTTAAGCGCATATCTCAAATTGGCTGATCAGCCTTATACCTATTTGTTTGAGTCAGTTCATGGCGGGGAACAGTGGGGGCGTTATTCAATTATCGGTTTGAGTTGTCAGACTTTGATCAAGGTTTATGGCAACAGCATCACCTTAGAGAAAGTCGGCGGGGAAGCAGAAACGATTGAGCATGACCAGCCGCTACAATGGATAGAACAATTCAGGCAACAATATAAGGTGCCGGATATCGAAGATTTGCCGCGTTTTAACGGCGGATTAGTCGGTTATTTCGGTTATGAGACCATCGGTTATATCGAGAAACGCTTACAATCAACCGGTAAGCCAGACCCTTTGCAGAATCCTGATATTCTATTAATGGTGTCAGAAGATTTGTTGGTTTTCGATAATTTATCCGGCAAAGTCTTGTTATTAACGCATGCAGATCCTTCGCAAGAAAATGCCCATCAAAATGCCGTTGATCGATTGCAGTCTTTGGTTACCCAGCTCAGAGAAAAACAAGCGAAACCGGACAACCATAATCAACCCAAACAGGTGGATGAGTCGGATTTTGTTTCCGGGTTTACTCAGGACGGTTTTGAAAATGCAGTATTAAAAGCCAAAGAATATATTGTCGCCGGCGATGTTATGCAGGTTGTATTATCACAGCGTTTATCCATTCCTTACACCACGACCCCGCTCAATTTGTATCGGGCGCTGCGCTGCTTGAATCCATCGCCTTATATGTATTATCTGAATTTAGGCGATTTTCATATCGTCGGCTCATCGCCGGAAATTCTGGTGCGCTTGGAAGATGATCAAGTCACTGTCAGGCCGATTGCAGGAACCCGGCCGAGAGGAGCGACGATGGAAGAGGATAAGGCGCTGGAAAAAGATTTATTGGCGGACCCGAAAGAATTGGCCGAACATCTTATGTTGATCGATTTGGGGCGTAACGATACCGGAAGGGTGGCGAAAATAGGCACGGTTGAACTGACTGACAAAATGATTATCGAGCGCTATTCGCATGTAATGCATATTGTTTCCAATGTCACCGGTGAATTACAGGAAGACAAAGATGCTTTTGATGTGTTGGCGGCGACATTTCCAGCGGGAACCGTCAGCGGCGCGCCGAAAATTCGAGCAATGGAAATTATTGATGAATTAGAGCCGGTGAAACGCGGCGTTTATTCGGGGGCGGTAGGTTATATTTCCTGGTCGGGTAATTTGGATACCGCCATTGCCATCCGCACAGCGGTCATTAAAGATGAAACATTGCATATACAAGCCGGAGCGGGCATCGTATATGATTCGGTGCCACGTAATGAATGGGATGAAACAATGAATAAAGGGCGAGCCATTTTTCGCGCTGTTTCCATGGCTGAAGCCGGTTTGGAAGGAGAGCAATCATGAGCGCTACGCGAGTCGTTATGATCGACAATTATGACTCATTTACCTATAACTTGGTGCAGTATTTCGGCGAACTAGGCGCTGATGTGACGGTGGTGCGGAATGATGAAGTCAGCGTTCAACAAATCGCCGATCTGAATCCCGACAAGATTGTGGTATCGCCGGGGCCTTGTACGCCGAAAGAGGCGGGTATTTCGGTGGATGCTATTTTACAGCTTTCGTCGGATTATCCGATTTTAGGCGTTTGTTTGGGTCATCAAAGCATCGGCTATGCTTTCGGCGGAAAAATCATTCATGCGAAAAGCATTATGCACGGTAAAACTTCTCTGGTGTATCATCAAGACGGCGGCGCCTTCAAAGGTTTGAGCAATCCGTTTACCGCTACTCGTTATCATTCATTAGTGATAGACCAAGGCAGTTTACCGGATTGTTTGGAAGTGACCGCCTGGACCAAAGACGAGCAAGGCGGGATAGAAGAAATTATGGGCGTGCGGCATAAAACCTTGGATGTCGAAGGCGTGCAATTTCATCCCGAATCGATTTTGACCGACCACGGTCATGATTTATTGAAAAACTTTCTGGAACGATAATGTTGACGATGCAACAAGCGATTCAGCGTTTGCTGGATAAACAAGAATTGACTCATGACGAAATGCAGCAAATTATGCGCATCATCATGACCGGGCAAGCCACCGATGCGCAAATCGGCGGATTTTTAATCGCCCTGCGCGAGAAAGGCGAAAGTGTTGCTGAAATCGCCGCAGCGGTGTCAGTGATGCGGGAATTAGCAACGCCGGTTCCGGTTAGCGGCGATCATGTTATCGATACCTGCGGAACCGGCGGCGATGGCGCCAATACGTTCAATATTTCCACCACCTGCGCTTTTGTAGTCGCCGCTGCCGGGGGGCAGGTCGCCAAGCACGGTAATCGCTCGGTATCCAGTAGTTCCGGCAGCGCTGATGTATTGGAAGCGGCAGGCGTTGACTTGAATATATCGGCTGAGCAAGTGGCGGATTGCGTGCGGGAAATCGGCGTCGGTTTTTTATTTGCGCCCAAGCATCATGGCGCGATGAAGCACGCCATCGGACCGCGAAAAGAAATGGGCGTTAGAACTATTTTTAACTTACTCGGTCCTTTATCCAATCCGGCGGGCGCAGCCAATCAATTAATCGGGGTGTTTTCCGATGCTTGGTTGGAGCCATTGGCGAATGTATTGAAACAATTAGGCAGCCAGCATGTGTTGATTGTGAATGCCGAGGATGGTCTCGATGAAATCAGTATTGCCGCACCTACTCAAGTAGCGGAATTAAAAGACGGCGAAGTGACCGTCTACAGTATTGAGCCGGAACAATTCGGCCTACAAAGACAAAGCCTGGCGGGTTTGGCGGTGGAGAGCGCCGAACAAAGTCTGACGATGATTCAATCGGTGCTCAACAACCAAGCGGGCGCAGCCAAAGACATTGTTGTCTTGAATGCCGGTGCGGCCATCTATGCTGCTAACTTGACGGATAGTTTGGCGGCGGGCGTTGAAAAAGCGCAACAAGTGATTGCCGAGGGTGCGGCGATGTCTAAATTAAACGCCTTGATCGAGTATACCCGCTCGCTGTCATAATTATCCAAAAATAGAAAAGCTGATGACTGAAAGACCTGATATTCTGAATAAAATTCTTGCCACCAAAGTGGAAGAAGTCGAAAAGCGTAAACTGAGCACACCCGTTTCCCTGTTACAGGAAATCGCCCAAGGGATTGAAGCGCCGCGCGGTTTTTATCGCGCTTTAAAAGCCAACGCCATGGCCAAAAAACCGGCGATTATCGCTGAAGTGAAAAAAGCGTCGCCGAGCAAAGGTGTGATACGGGAAAATTTCCAGCCGGTGGAAATTGCTCAAGACTACGCCATGAACGGCGCAAGTTGTATTTCCGTATTAACCGATAAGCAATATTTCCAGGGTTCGGAAGTGTATTTACAAATGGCTCGGGAAAAAACGCCAGTGCCGTTTTTACGCAAGGATTTCATGATTGATGTTTATCAAGTGGATGAAGCCCGAGCCTTAGGCGCAGACTGTATTCTATTAATTGTCGCCGCGCTTGAAGACGGACAAATGCGCGAACTGCACGATAAAGCGGTGGAATTAGGCATGGATGTGTTAGTGGAAGTCCACGATGACGCGGAAATGGATCGCGCCTTGCAATTGGAAACGCCTTTAATCGGGGTGAATAATCGAAACTTGCGGACTTTCGAAACTGACTTGCAAACCACTTTAAAACTAAGAGATAAAGTGGGCGATGATCGATTAATCATTACCGAAAGCGGCATCCACACGCAAGACGATGTGAAATTAATGCTGGATCATGAAATATATACTTTTCTGGTTGGTGAATCATTCATGCGCGCCGAATACCCTGGCCAAAAAATGCGTGAGCTTTTCTTTTAACCCCGTTTTCGATCTTACGGAGAAGAGAAAACCGGCGGCGTAATAGACATTTTTTGAAGAGAAATTAGGGTAAGCGCATTTTAAGGATCAGAGCATCTTCCATGATAGCGTGGGTGAATTAATATAGATCTTCCGCTTTCGGTAAACGCATGAGTAAATCATCCCATTGAATAACCACATCATCCAGAACGGTAATCGCCGTATCACCGGCTAGCTCAATGATTCTGGGTTTAGAAAATTCTTTGTTTTGTAATAGATATATGGTTAATACTCTATCCGTTGGGTGAACTAACCAATACTCTCGTACGCCATGTTGCTCATAAAGATCACGTTTTTTTATTTGATCATGGCTGGCTGTCGCGGGTGACAAGACTTCTAAAACCCAATCAGGCGCGCCTCGCACGCCACGGCGGTCTAATTTATGGTTGTCGCATACAACCAACACATCTGGCTGAACAACAGTATCAATTTGTTCATCAGGTTCATCTTGTTTAGGGAGCCGTACATCTATTGGCGCAATCAATGATCGACATTTTTTACCCACAAGCGCATTTGCTATTTGCCTAAAAACCTCTCCAGCTATTTCTTGATGTTCCAGGCTAGGAGCAGGTGACATAAAATACGCCTCACCCTTTATTAGCTCATAATTATTATCTGACCATTGTAAATAATCAGCATAATTATGATATGCAGTATCTTTTAATGCTAAACCCATGCCTATTCCTTCATTATCGCTTATTTTTCAATAATTAAATTGTAATTGATTCTTTAATAAACAACCATAATAAAAGCCCGTAGATTGGGAATCCCAACATAAAACTAGGGGCTTATAACGAAAGTTTATCATGCGGACAAAACAGAGGTAGACAACTGGATGGGATGCGTTTTGACAGTTGCAACGCCTGGGTGAGGTCTATAATACTCCCCAAAAATTAGACCAGTAGTTAAGATACAATCTTGTCCTCAAATCAGAGGAAAAAACGGAGCGGTATTTATAGCATATTTCTGGTTATTTTGAATCTGTAAGCCGAGAAAATAAAATGCCGCTATGCTGATCAGTCATGAATATTTCAGGGTTACGATTTCTGGATAAGCGATTGATGTTATTGGGTCACTACAAAATAAGTTACGGGGCTTCGACAGCCTAGCTTAATACCCTCTCCCGTTTAGTTATGCAATTTTCTTCAAAATTCCCGGCAATAGCATAGTCGGCGATTTATGCCGACCCGGCCTACCGGGAATTTTATTCAACAATGAAGTTTACTACTGCTGTACCCCATCTGTGTTAATAAAGGATTGTGTGCTGTAATCTTCCAACGGCAGCTTATTCAATACCCCGTTTTGATTTATTTGAATATAATCAACAAAGGCATTGGCGTAATCGATAAAAGTATCGACTACTTTACTGCTATCTTCGGAAACCGCTTCTAAGGTTTCGTATTTGTCGCCACCTGAGGCAATAAAACTATTCACGACTACCGTGTAAGTCGCATTTAAATCCAACGCCTCAAAGGAAGTCGCATTTTTACGTTTAACTTCCAGTTGGCTAAAACGCTGACCCAACGGTTTTGACATATCCGCATGCCAACGCAGTCCTGCCGCATAAGGAAACGCGCCCGTAGAACCGTCAGGGTCTATGGCAAAATCCGCCGCCTCTTCCAGAGTTTGACGGATCTGCTCTCCGGTCAACTGCATATTGACCAGAGTGTTGGCAAACGGCAACAACTCATATGCATCGCCTATGGAAAGCGGTCCCTCTGGAATATCTATCCGTACTCCGCCAGCGTTTTGTATGCATATATCGGCTTCAAAACTTCTTGCTCTAAACGCTTCCGCCACTAATTGCTGAATATCTCCGCCATTAGCTGCTGTTTGTGAAACGTCACAGATTGCGCTGCGGCCTTGTCCCGGAATTCGTTCCAGACAAAGATCGGATTGTACCTGACCAATTTCGGTGTTTTGCAGTACTTCCGTTTCCGCAGCATATTCATCCAATATAGCCTGACTGTTGCTATCGGGCGTAACTATTGACACTTCCGGAGAAGCATTGATAATCGACAGGATCTCTTCGCGCTCCGAACCGCCTAATTCTACTCGGTCGCCACCTTCAGGCGGTCTCCGTTTGAAAGAGTCGCCCAGCAATAAATGCGGGGTACCCATACAATTTTTAACTTTACCGTTTTTATCAAAATCAACATGTAATTCGCCCACCACTGCGGCGTATTGCCAAGCTTGTACTATACAGACCGGATTGCCTTCCGCGTCAGTAGTTTTAGTCGGGTAATCGCCGCCGGAATTTAACCCGAATTGACTAAAGTCTCCCAATAAGGTGTGAGAGTCGCCGCCGACAATGACGTCAACGCCGCGTAGATTAGCCGCCATTTCTAAGTCATTTCGGTATTGATAATGGGTTACCAAAACAATTTTATTGACGCCTTGCGCGGTTAATTGATCAATATATTGTTGAGCTGTCGTGGTTTCATCCAAAAATTGCGTCGTTTCCAACGGGCTGGAAGAGTTTTTGGTTTTTGAAGCAATATCCAACCCGATAAAGCCAACTTGTTGACCATTGATGGATTTCACCGTAAACGGTTCAATATAATCATTTACGTCATTCGGCGCCAGGGGTGTTCCTACAGCTGGAACGACATTGGCGGCCAATACTTCTGTGCCGCATTGTCCTAGAGCCAGATAATCAAGAAAAGTTTTTAAACCGGCATCTCCGCCGTCAAATTCATGATTGCCTAATGCGAAAATATCAAAACAGACATCATTCATTAAAGCGGCATCCGCTTCCCCTTTAAACAAAGTGTAAAACAAGGTGCCGGTAACAGCGTCCCCGGCATGTATATTAACTACATTTTTAAAGGAGGATTTGATCGCTTTAAACTGGGCTGCGACACGCGGGAAACCGCCTAGTTGTACGCGGGTAGAAACGCCATTAAAATCGAGATTGGCTCCGCTATCGGCTTCTAAATGTGAATGATGATCGTTAATATGCAACAGGGTCAAACTTAATTCCTGATCAAGTTCACCTCCACTGCAACGATCAGGCGCCAACAAGTTTAGCCAACCGCTGTAATGGCCTTGCGGAAATAATGTATTGTTATAGAAAACATAGAGGTCAGCGTCATTTTTCAAGCCGACAAAGAATCCGTTTTGATAACTACGGTATCGCCAACTGCCCACAAAATCCTGTGAAAAATCGGATCCGCTAATGTTTATTGTATTGGTGGGCGTATTGACCGGCGTCATTCCCTGAAACTTACGTTCAGCAACATCCATTAGACACTCAAAATCAGTTGCAACATCAGCCATAACAGGCTGAAAAGGCATAATCAAAGGCGATACGGCAAAAATAATATTTTTTATCAATTTCATGACGAAAACAGGTGTTCTGTAAAAAAAAAGGGAGTAGCCGTTCAATGCGCTGGCATGAAATCAACGGCAATCGTTTTTATCCCATATCGGCGTGACAGTATGATGAAAAGAGCATGATGAAAAAAACCATGAGTGTCAGGTGTTGCCTTTTGCCAACCTTGATACTTGCATAGAACATGGAAGCAAAAGACAAGACCGGACATCTTTCTTCTTCACATTCACACGACACCGTTCTTCGCATATCAATGTCTTTAACTACGTATTTTAATTGCCGCTCTACCTAGATAGCTTGAAACAAGCGCTGCAAGCAATAATGTTAAAAGAGATGGCAATGGAACCGCACTTTGATTGACAGTAATTAAGCCTGTTGAAGTACTTACTCCGCTGGTTATATCGTTCCCTAATGCATCGCTAAGATCAAATACGGAAAGTTGCAAATCACTGCTACCCGTATTAATGCCGGTGAAATTTAAGGTTGCCAGCAAAAAGTCCGCACTTTGCAAAGCATCTAACTCAAAATCGAATAAAAACGAAAAATTGTCCAATTCGACATTATCAGGGTTCACTGTTGTCGCAATGCTGGTCTCGAAAAATGCCGGATCGGTATTACCCAGAAAACCGGCATAATCGACAGAATCAAACCCAACTACGGTATTATCAAAGCCAACAGATAGATAAAAAGCACCTAATGAAGGTGCGCCGGTTGCGCCTAGGTCATGAATCATCAGGTCGATCGCTACCGAGTCGCCCGTATTGATATTGGCCGCAGCGGGGTTAAAAGAAAGTGAAATGGCTGAGCTGGTTTGTGCAACGAGCAATAATGCAGATGCAATAAATATTTTAATCGTTTTCATGGTGTTATCCTGGTTGTAAATAGCCGACTCCTGTTATTCAACAGAAGCCGGCTCAAGTTTAATTAGATTAATTTTATGTAGGGCAATTGCCGTCGCTAAAACTGTAGTTATTGATAATTACCCGTGCATCAGCGCGATTGACTTTTCCATCATTATTGAAATCCTGATCGACATCGGTTGAACGGCTTCGAATATCAACAATTAATGCCCTAACATCCGTGCGTCCAACGCAGCCGTCATTGTCCAAATCATAATCGGGCGCTGCAGTAATACTGAAATCAAGACCGACGATAATCGGGTCATGGTCCGAAGATCGATAGGGGTCAGCTACAAATAGAGGCAATGAATCCGGCTTGGCTTCGAATGAAGCCTCACTTGCATCTTGAACGGTATCGTTATAGTCCAATAAATTAACTTCATCTGCATTGATGTGCCAGGCAGTTACACCAGTTACGGCGGGCAATAGATCGGCGTTGGCCATTGCATAGTCCAAAGTACCTAATTGACCATCAAACAAATAAGAATACCCATTAGGGTTGACCACTTTTAATAAGTCAACATAACCTGCCGCTGTCAGAGCCATAATCGGGTCTTCTTGGGCATAAGCATTCAAGTCACCCAGGATCAAAATATTCGTTGCGCCTGTAGAAGTTGGGTCAGTTGCCAGCCAATTGGCTTCTTCAATGGCCGCCAGCGTTCGTGTCAAGTTACAATTACCTTGACCCGAAGTAGCATCATCATCCCCTGCGCCACATGAACTGCCTTTGGATTTTAAATGATTCACAACGACCGTAAAATCCGTGCCGGTTTGTAAATCCTCAAAGGTTTGCGCAACCGCCGGACGGTTTCGAGTGCTGCCGGTATTATTTGGATCGGTAAAGGCTAAGGTATCCAGTACCGCCGAATTACCAACCATACCTACAGTGGCTGTTTTATAGATTAGCCCTTGCTTAATGACATCATCGCCAACGAAACCCGTATTAACAAAGTCATAGCTTCCACACTGAAGATTTAAGGCAAGCGTCAAATCATTAAGCGATTGCATCGGGTTATTTTCGATTTCAATCAAACCGACGACATCCGCATCAATCGCACAAATGGCACTGACCAGCTTATCCGTTTGCATTTGCAATTCAGTAGATGAATCCGCACCACGGCAACCTTCGTCGAATGGACCGCAGGCATTTCCGGCTTCATCAATCGTTGTAAAGTAATTTAATACATTAAATGAAGCGACTTTCAAATTGCCGCCTGTTGCAGCCGGCATTACAGAACGTGGATTATTTTCAACAAATTGATAATCGGCTAATTCCGTTACCGGGCGAATGCGCCATGCATCCGTGCCGCCGAATCCTGCCCATGACCAGTGCAGAACCCCTGTTAACCCATCAATTGTTGCACCACCACGGAAAAAGTTGCTGCTGCTAAATCCAGGTTGCGGATAAAAAACCGGGGTATTATTAAATAATGCTGAATTCTGATCATTGTTATCATCGTCCAGAATAATACGGCGCGCCGCTAAATTAATATTATGCGCAGTCAACCCCGCCGCTGAGGGTATATTTATATCAGTAAATTGCTGTGGACGATCACCCTCTGACAATACAATCTGCCCAAACCGTGATAACTGAAAATATTCATCAACCGTCAAAGTATTATTGACCGTTACCAACATGCCTTCAATGGCTTCGTAATAGGCGTCGATTTCAGCATCGGCAATGAGCTGATCTGTCGTTGTTGAAACAGGCGCCGGCAAGTTAATACTTGCAGGAGTTGGCAGGGTATTGTTGCTACTGATAACCGTGACACCGGAGGCGCCTATCTGACTCATGCCAAAAAAATCAGATGCATCACCCGTTACTTCGACCTTGTCACCCACGGAAACATCAACGGTACAGGCGCCACAAAAAACAAAAATACCCTCTGATGTTGCGCTATCCGCATCAATGTCCGCATCTTCTTCCTGTACAAAAAAACCATCTAATTGATTGCTACCTTGAAAGTCGCCAACAACAATCGCTTCTATCGTGTAATTGCCGGTATTGACATTGCTACCCGTACCTTGAATGTCATGAATCTTGCTTACAGAAGGTGTTTCTGGCGGTGTCCCGCCCGATCCACAAACTGTGCCATCAATTGTTTGGTTATTATTTAAGGCTGAAAAGGTCGCGGTATCGGCAGTAGCCCAGCTAAAGTCGCTATAGACCGTACCATCACCCGATAATTGCAGTGAGTGATCGGCTGGCGTTGAACTGGGCTCACTGACACCAATATCTGTACTTAACAGTCCAACAGCGGGGCCATCTATGGGCGTGAAGCTGCCTTCATAACTTAAAAACTGCTGAACCACGCCATTATTATCCACCAACGCAAAACCATCCGGCGCACCATTTTGAATCCCGGCTTTAGCGAAGGTTAATGTACCGATACCATTACATTGATCCGTCAGGGTTCCTGACAGATTCACGGTGTCGTAAACTTTTAACTGGGTACTCGAACCGTTGTAAAATACCAGGCTCCAACCCGCCAAATCGGTACCGGCAGGGCCTGCAATCTCGATTGCTTCATTAACATCAGTGCTGCTATTATCGTAATGAATTTCATTCACAAAGATGGTTTCCGAGACGGTTGTGAACGCCTGAGCCTGAGTATGACAAACGGCAAATAAACACAGCACCGGCACAAGATGCTGTGTATTAAAATTAGATTTCATGTGTTTTCCTATTAAAGGTAAATAAACAAGTACGTGACAACATGTCACCAATATTCAACAGATTAATTATTTCGGTATTCATTATGCCTCCCTTTTTTATTGGCGGATGAAAGGGGATGATTAACCAGCTTGTGCAATACAATATATTCACAGCAACACTGTTATCTATACGCACCCTAATAAATCAAATACTTTACCCTACGCCAATCAGCGCCGGGCGGCACTTTCCATTATGCTTGGCTTTGCTAACCTAACTATATGATTAAGCCGAATAAATCCTATCCATTACTTATTACCT
>SPJM01000087.1 GCA_006844585.1 Methylococcaceae bacterium
TGATTCTGTTGGGCTTCTTCATGGATTACGATATCTTCTTTGGACAGGGGGTTATCCATTCAATTATACCCAACAAAATAGCAAGTCTTAAGTCTAAATATATTGCGTAATTCTTTGTAATTCAGTTAGTTAATTATCCACTGGACGCGGTATTGTTACCCGACCCCTTGAACGTTTTCGAATCGGAAAGAAATGAGATGCTTGATGTTATCGTTATTTTAGAAGAGGCCGCAAGACGTTTAGATAATTTAAGAGGAATAATTTAATTCTTAAAAGCAGTCCTATTACTCGTTGATAGTTGGTGATGACTGTGCATTTTATGGAGCTTACAATGCAAAAAAACTATTTAAAAATCGGTGCAATTTTACTTTTACTTTTTAGTCAAAATATTATTGCGGCTACTGAACTGGAAATTGGTGCAGCTATTTATGGTAAGGCATTTGGTCGAGGCTGTGATGCTTGTCATGGTATTAGAACTAATCCGCAACTGGCCGAGCTGATTCAGGCGGGTGAACTTGATATAGAAAGATTTGCGAATACCTTAATCAATGGCCTAAACGGCATGCCTAAATCCGTAGTTGCCATAATGGCGATCAGCGAAGTAAAGCAGGCTGAATATACATTAGGGCAAGCCATTACGGCTATATATAGGTATTTGGGGGGTGAGGGAGTATTTGAAATAAGTACGACGCAAAATAATGAACCGAATGATCAAGCTGAGTCCATTACAGAAAGTGAAGGTAGCCAATATGTCTATGTTAATGGCAAATATTGGCGGCAGCTCACTAAAACAGTCAATATTTCACAAGATGAGCTAGCTGACATATACGATACAAACACCGGACAACTTAAAGATCCAAACCAATCTGTTATTCGTGGTGTCGACTTTAGCGGCTATACTTGGGCATCAAGGTATGAAGTAGATGCGTTATTGTCGACTTTGCCGGGTTTGGCGAGAAATGATATAGATGCCGGTTTTTTTAGAGAAAAGGGCGCGCAATGGGCTTCGTATTTTTTTGATACTTTAGGCTTCAAACCATTAGGAAATGATGCGAGGTACAGTCGAATTGTTTCTGGGTATACACGGTCAATTCCAACTGGTAAAGGTCCGAGTGTCGGGCGTTGGGTTATTGTTGATCTAGTGAATGAAAATGAAGAAGATTATATAGACATATTCAATTCAGTTTCAGGCACAGGCGCAAGCCCAGGAAGGGGACATTGGATGTATGTCAATGTAGAGAATACCACGGTTCCTTCCATTACCACTGATTTTACAGAACAAACTTTATCGGTTTCGGTGGGGATGAACTCAGGCAGCAAAATCAACGAAAATGCAGACTGGTGGATTGTGGCTTACAACAATCAAATTGGCTTGATTTATTTTGATTTGACGCTTGGCTGGACTTCAATTGAAGGTTCACTTGAGGGTCTTGCTGCATCTTATCAAGGGGCATTGTTAGATTTTGAACCCATACAGATATTTAGTGGTAGGTTGCCTGCTGGAACTTATGATTTTTATTTTGCAATTGATATGTTAATGAATGGAAAATTAGATGAGCCATTGCTGTTTGATCACGTTAAGACCGTTATAAATGAATAAAATAAAGCACCACAAATCAATTGCTCTGACCCCTTTGATAGAACAGAACTACTAGCTGAATGTCTTTGTGATGACTTTCCAGACATCACATAGTCCCAATCAGTGGGATTGGCTTGCGTTCTGAATACGTGTAATGTCAGATGGGGATAAATTGTCTAGTTTGGCTCCTCCGCCAACGAGTGGATTCTTTGTGGCAATAAAAAATTCATCCAAAGCAAAAAAAGACCCTGCACGGGTCTTTTCCTGTGAATCACTATTCAGAGATGTATTACAACAATAGCGGAGGTTTCTCGTGTCGTCGTAGTTGTTATTTTGGGCTTCAGATTCGATATTTTGATGGATTTGAATGGATTCAATGCCATCGTAGCCATAGCTTGGTACTGTCGTAGACGAGTAGCCCCATACCTGGCTAGAAATAATAGCCAAAACGAAAGATAAAATTATGTGAACTAATGGCATCTACACATCCAACAATGACTCGTCATACCACACATCTTCATAATCACCATCAATCAAAAAACGCCATCCAGGCGGCAACCCTAGATATTTTTGAACTTGCGGACACCAATCAGGCAAATGCTCTACATGCAAGGGCTGAAAAAAGTCGGGATCATCTGATAGTTCCTCACCAGCCCATATATACCAGCCTGTAGTGTCTTCTTCTTGAGGATGCCTTAATCCGTTTATCGGCTTCAGACCTTCTTTAACATTCAAGGCTATTCCAACCTTCAAATTTTCAGGAGAAGCAGAAAAAGAAGCTCCATGTTTCAAGCAAAGCTCTTTCTGATCCGCTTTCAATTTATCATTCAAGACCATGCTCCTTTTTCATTTGTCGAGAAAATCTGCTCATTTCTGCGCCTTGCCGAGCTGAACACGTTGGGCATTGAGGTTGAACATAGTCCACATCTCGCATGCGTGTTTTGTCAATAATCAAAGGTAATCAAAGGGGTCAGAGTAATTGATATGGGTGATAGGAGACATACCGCGATTAAATAAGCAAAAATCAAATCAATTGCTCTGACCCCTTTGATAGACCCCTTTGATATTCAACAAAATGGCAAGTCTTAAGTCTAAATATATTGTGTAATTCTTTGTAATTCAGTTGGTTAATTATCCACTGGACGCGGTATTGGGGGCAGAGTCATTGGTATTTTGGCAGAAAAACCGGAGATTCAAGAAAAGCATTAACTCTGCCCCTTTAGATCTGTTTGATAAAGCAATGAAATTTATGAGTGGTAGCGGTATTAGAGTCTCCCCCTTTGTTTTGATTGTTACTCTGGCCCCTATTATTTAAAAGATAACATGTTCCATATATTGTACAAATTAGCGTTTAGAGTTACACTTGTCCAATAACTTGAACAAGCGAGGTTGAGAATGCGAATTGTTTCCTTTACAGAAGCCCGAAATGGGCTTAAAAGTGTGCTAGACCAAGTGGTCAATGATGCAGATTGTACTGTGATAACTAGGCGTGATAGCGAAGATGCGGTAGTAATGTCATTCCAGTATTATAGTAGTTTGATGGAAACAGTATATTTATTAAAGTCTCCTGCAAACGCTGAACACCTAAGGAAGTCAATTGAACAATTTCAGCAAGGAAAGGTTCAAGAAAGAGAACTCTTGAGTGAGTAGATGCTTAGCTTGGACTGATGAGGCTTGGTCTGATTATATCTATTGGCAAGGACAAGATAGAAAGACTTTGAGACGAATCAATAAATTGATTTCGAATGTAGTGCGAACACCATTCGAAGGTATAGGTAAGCCAGAGCCTTTGAAAGAAAATTTATCTGGTTTTTGGTCTCGTAGAATAGATGATACACATAGATTTATATATGCTATTACTGAAACACATATTACTGTAATAGCTTGTCGGTATCACTATGCTGAAAAAGGCTAATTGGGATAGGGAACTACTTCACGGATAACTGGGGTCATATATGGTCCGCCCCGTATTGCAAGTATTGTTTGATCGTAACATAAAGAAATATTGCATCCATATATCCGGCTTTTGTAAGAGTGAACCATTAGTGTCAGGTCTTGTCTTTTGCCTCTGCGGCTTGGACTCAACTATTAGGTAGTCTGTTACTGTGTCTATAGCTATTTTTTGTTGTTAGCAGTCAATACCCAAACAATCCATCCAAAGTTAAAGCGTTGATTGAGATGGACTTGATTTACGAATGATTAAGCGATGACCCAAGGTAAGTAGTTTCAATCGAATCAGCGATTGAAACGGAGGGCTATTCCATTCTGATAAAGTGTCGCCTAATGCATTTAAATAATCGACATCCACCGGCTCAACACGATCAGTCATCACTCACCGTTACTGTTTACCAACTCAATCTGCATTTCACGCAATTTCATCAGCGCATAAAGTGTTTTCAGGTGTGGACAGGCAACCTTGTGTCGTTCAGCTGTTCGCACCGTATTGCCTAAAATCACTTCCGTTTCCATTGCTTTGTTGGATTCAAAATCCAGTAACATGCTGGTTTTGTAGGGCGGCATGGTATAGGTGTTGGCGATATTGGTTTCGATGATGTCTTCCGGCAGCGGGTGGCCGGTTGCGGATGCGATTTCAAAGACTTCTTGCATAATGCTGCGCACTAATTCTTCTTGATTTTTCAATATCGCCTCGGTGGCTAAACCGCCGGATAGTACGGATAGCGGGTTGAATGGGGCGTTCCAGATGCATTTGATCCAGCGACCGGTGATAATGTCTTCCATACCGATGCATTCAATGCCGGAGCGTTGGAATAAATTAATCAAATGACGGGTTTTTTCGCTGACGCCGCCTGGCAAATTGCCCAGCGATAGCTTGCCGTATGCTAAATGGGAGATGACGCCAGGTTGTAAGCGGTTACTACAGATGAAAGCCAGGCCGCTGACCACTTCATTATGGGGGAATGCATCTATCAACTCTTGTTCGGTATCAACGCCGTTTTGAATAAAAACGATGCTGCTGCGTTCGTTGACCGCATCGGCAATTAAACTGATTCGGTCCAGCCCTTCAATCATTTTAGTGCATAGAATGACATAATCGGCTTTACCTTGATATTCGCTTGCCTTTTTAAGGACTTGAGATGGAGTGAACTGCCAGCTACCCAGATCATGACTATTGATTTGAAAACCGTGTTCTTTGACAAGCTCGTAATCTGATCGGCAGACGACGGCGACATCGGCGCCGACTTTGGCTAATAAAGCGCCGTAAAATGCGCCGATTGCGCCGGCGCCGACAATTAATACTTTATTGTTCATCAGCTGCAGTAATGATGGATTTTAAATACTTAATGGATAGTTTGCGTTTGCTGGATAAAGTTTCGTAATCGATTTTATCCAGGATGCGCCATAACTCGGGCAGATTGCGGTGGTATTCCTTGCTGAGAAATCGGAGAATGTTTTCGCGAATCTGAAAGCCGCGATAATGCGCTTTATGATTGATCGCCTCCATGAGTTGCTGTTCGGTCATGGGTTTGATGTTTAATGTCAGCCCCCAACCCATGCGCGATTTTAGATCAGGCAGTAAAAAAGGTAAATAGATCGGCGGACAAGACGCGGCCAATAATAAGCGATGGTTATTATCACGATGGCGGTTATAAAAATTAAACAAGGCTTGTTCCCAGTCGGGGTCGCCTGCAATCTGTTCAATATTATCCAAACACACGATTTCAATCTCTTCCATGCCGGTTAATATTTCCTGTTTGGGCGGATTGTCCTCATTCAGGTTCAGATAGAAGGGCGTGATATTATTTATATTCGCCGCATGGCAGCACGCTTGCAATAAATGTGTCTTGCCGATGCCTTGTTCGCCCCAGATATAAATTTGTTGCTCATTGCCGTTATTGATGAAGCTTTTTAAATGCGCGGTGATTTCGGCATTATCGCCCGGATAGTAACTGTCGAAATTCAGGTTGCTTTGGAACTCGAATTGCAAAGGTAACTGTACTGCCATGAGCTTTATTTTTCGGTTTTAAACACGTACATGCCTGCCCCTAAACACAGTAAAAAACTGAGCAGTAATTCGGCCAGCGCATAGCTGCGTTCAGCCGGGTTGGCGTAGGCTTCGACGGCGCCGTGGGTAAAATAAATCAAACTAATATAGCATAACCAGGTACAGCTTTTTAGATCGCCTTTTAGAAAACCTCTTAACGGCAATAACAAGGGGGGGATACTGATAATCAATAGCAACGCCGTAGGGAAAATTTGCGAAGGCGCGAGAATGGTGTACCAGGCCATCAATAATGAAAACAGCGCGAAAAAACTACTGAGCGCCAGTAAATAATAATGTTTGCGAGTCATTTTTTCGATAAGGCGGCGGCGGTTTCAGCCAGGCGTTTTCCGAGCGCTCGGCAAATGGTTTTTTCCGGTTCCGATAACGGTTCTTTGGCTAAAGAGACATGGCTGGGTCCGTAAGGGGTGCCGCCGCGTCGAGTTTCCCGCAAAGCGATTTCGGTGCAAGGAATGCTCATGATCAACATGCCGTGATGCATTAAGGGTTGTATCATCGATAATAAGGTGGATTCCTGTCCGCCGTGCATACTGCCGGATGAAGTAAACACCCCCGCCGGTTTGCCTGATAGCGCGCCGTTCAGCCAGAGTTCCGAAGTGCCGTCGATGAAATGTTTTAAAGCGCCGTTCATATTGCCGAAATGGCTGGGGCTGCCCAGCGCCAGGCCGTCGCAGTGTTTTAAATCGTCCAGGGCAACATAGGGCGCGCCCTGAGCCGGAATGGCGTCGGCGGTTTTTTCACTGACCCAGGAGATTTCCGGCACCGTGCGTATCATGGCTTCGCTATTGCTCACCGACTCAATGCCCCTGGCCACCTGACGAGCCATTTTTTCGGTGCTGCCGTGGCGGCTGTAATATAAAACCAGAATTTTTATCATATAAGGTGATTATAGAATCGCCAGCACGTCTTCCGGCGGTCTACCGATAGCGGCTTTGCCGTTAGCGATAACAATCGGACGTTCGATTAATTTGGGGGCGGCGACCATACCGGCGATTAAGGCTTGCTTGTCCAGGCTTTCGTCATTCATGCCCGTGTCTTTATATTCGCTTTCTCTTCTACGCATTAATTCACGCGGCTGCATGCCCAGTTTATCCAGAATATCGCTCAGTTCCTCCGCAGTCGGCGGGGTTTTAAGATATTCGATGATTTCCGGCTCGATTCCTTGGTCTTTTAACAGTTGTAAGGTTTGTCTGGATTTGCTGCAACGCGGGTTATGAAAAATTTTTACGCTCATGGTCAATCAGAAACTTGTCGATAAAACGTTATAATAGCATTTTGTTTACCAAACTGTGTTTATTGCTATGCAAATACCCAATTATTCCGCCGCGCGAATTTTAGTCTTGGGAGACTTAATGCTGGATCGTTATTGGCACGGCGCCACCTCGCGTATTTCGCCGGAAGCCCCAGTGCCGGTGGTGCATGTGAAAGATGATGAATGGCGACCCGGCGGAGCGGGCAATGTAGCCTTGAACATCGCCGCTTTGGGCGGCAAAGTGAGTTTGATGGGTTATGTCGGTGAAGATGAAGCCGGGGACAATTTGCAAGAGCAATTGAAATGCCAAGGCGTTTTATGTTTATTTCAGTCCTTGCCGGATCATCCGACCATTACTAAATTACGGGTTTTAAGTCGACATCAGCAATTGATCAGGCTGGATTTTGAGGATGATTTTCATCAGCTTGACCATGACCGCTTATTGCATGCTTTTCATGCCGAGATGGAGCAGGCGCAGGCGGTTATATTGTCGGATTACGGAAAAGGCACGCTGGATTGGGTTGAACAATTCATACGCCTAGGACGGCAAATGAAAAAACCGGTCATGGTGGACCCGAAAGGCGGCGATTTTACGAAATATAAACAGGCGACAGTGATTACCCCGAATTTATCGGAATTTGAGGCTGTTGTCGGGCGCTGTGAAAATCAACAACAATTGGTTGAACGCGGAATGAATCTGCTGGAAGACTTGCAGTTGCAAGCTTTGCTGGTTACTCGCGGAGAGCGGGGCATGAGTTTACTGGAAAAGAATGAATCCCCCTTACATTTACCGACACACGCCCAGGAAGTTTTCGATGTGACCGGCGCCGGGGATACGGTGATTTCAATTTTAGCGGCTGGCCTGGCGGTCAAAAAATCTCTGGCGGAGGCCACTGTGTTGGCTAATATGGGGGCTGGCGTTGTGGTCGGTAAACTCGGCACTGCGACCGTTAACCCGGAAGAATTGCAATATGCAGCGCAAGGTCAACGCGCTCACTTTAGTGGAGTTTGTAATCAAGTTGAATTACAGCGCTTTATGCAAAACGCCCGTAATCAAGGTGAAAAAATCGTCATGACCAATGGTTGTTTCGATATTTTGCACCCCGGACATGTGCGTTACCTGCAACAAGCGCGAAGCTTGGGCGATAGGCTGGTGGTGTTGGTAAACAGCGATGCTTCGGTGAGTCGCTTGAAAGGCCCTGAGCGACCGGTGAACAAACTGGAACAACGGATGGAAATGCTGGCGGCCTTGGAATGCGTGGATTGGGTGATTGCCTTTGAAGACGACACCCCGAAGCAAATGATTGATGAACTGTTGCCGGATATTTTGGTGAAAGGCGGCGATTATAATGATATTACTGAGATAGCCGGGCATGAAAGCGTGTTAGCCAATGGCGGCGAGGTGAAAATATTGTCATTTATCGAAGGCCACTCAACGACATCGATTATTAAGACTATACGGGGAGACCAACATGACTAAGGCATTTATTCTTGATCGTTTACAGCAATATTGGCTGTTGGGACGTTTTCATAAGCCGATCGGCATTTTCATTTTATTATGGCCGGCATTATGGGCTTTGTGGGTGGCGGCAGACGGAACGCCCGATAAATTGGTGTTGTTTGTGTTTTGCGCCGGTGTGGTGTTGATGCGAGCCGCCGGTTGCGTTATCAATGATTACGCCGATAGGGAAATTGACCCGCATGTGGCGCGCACCCATCAACGGCCGATGGCGACCGGCTTAGTCAGCCCGAAAGAAGCTTTGATCCTGTTTGTCGTATTATGTTTAATCGCGTTTGGTTTGGTGCTGTTGTTAAACCTATATACCATTCTATTATCTTTTATCGCGGCGTTTTTGGCGGCCAGTTATCCGTTTATGAAGCGTTATACGCATTTGCCGCAAGCTTATTTAGGGATGGCGTTTGGTTTTGCCGTGCCGATGGCCTTTTCGGCGCAGACCAATCAAATACCACTGGTGGCTTGGCTGATGTATGGCGCAGTGATGTTGTGGGCTTTAGTTTATGACACCATGTACGCGATGGTGGATAAAGATGATGATTTGAAAATCGGGGTAAAATCCACGGCGATTCTCTTCGGCGATAAAGATCGGGAAATTATGGGAGTATTGCAGCTGATAATATTGGGTTTGTTGTTGGCGATTGGTCAAATTCAGCAATTAGGCGGTTTTTATTATGCCGGTTTGCTGGGCGGGGCGGGTTTATTTGCATATCAACAAAAGCTGATTTTTTATCGTCATAAAGAAGATTGCTTCAAAGCCTTTTTGAACAGTAATTGGTTTGGTTTTGTTATTTTTGCCGGTATATTTTTGGATTATTGGTTAAATAATTAAATCGTTTTGTTAAATAATAAAAACAAAGGTATTTAAAAAATGTTGAATAAAATCAAGGATAACCCCTCGTTAAAACAATTTAAGGCGGATCACCCCAACGCCAACACCATTGTTATTGTCGTGGGCATCATCATGTTATGGCGGGGTGTATGGGGATTGCTGGATCAATATTTATTCCCCGGTTCACCGACCTTAAGTTCGATTGTTTCAATATTATTGGGCGTTCTAGTTTTATATCTGGATGACTTTAAAATGGACAATTTGAAAAAATAAAATTAGTGAATCTTAAACTGGTTTATTAACTGTTGTATATCCGCAGCCAATTTGGCCAATTCATCACTGTTGCGATTGATCTGGATTGAGCTGATAGCGGTGTTTTCAATAATTTCACTAATATTGCCGATATTTTGACTAATATCCCCGGCGACCACGGCCTGTTGTTCCGATGAGCTGGCGATGCTGGTGGTCATAGCATCTATATTCACCACTGAGGAAACGATTTTCTCCAGAAACTGGGTTTGTTTATCGGTTTCTTGGGTGGTCGTTTCCGAGCGTTTTTGACCTTCCAGCATAACATCCACCGCTTTCGCCGTGCCTGATTGTAAACTATCAATCATTTTATGAATTTCTTCTGTAGATTCATGCGTTTTACTGGCCAGGCTTCTGACTTCATCGGCGACAACGGCAAAGCCGCGACCGTTTTCGCCTGCTCTCGCCGCTTCGATGGCGGCGTTCAAGGCTAATAAATTGGTTTGTTCGGCAATGCTTTGAATAACCCCTAAAACGCTGCCTATTTTTTCGCCGTCATGCGCCAGTTCCTGAACCACAGAGGTGGCGATGCTTATTTCCTGAGTCAGTGAATTGATCACCTGGGTGGTGGCTTCAACCAAATCTTTGCCCTCCATTGCAGTGGTGTGGGCGCTTTGAGTGGTGACCGCCGTTTCGTTGGCGCTGTGTGCGACATTTTGCACATTGGCCGCCATTTCATCCATTGCCGTGGCGACTTGTTCAATTTGTTGTTTCTGCAGTTGCGCATCCTGACTGGTCTTTTGGCTGCTTTGCGCCATTTGATTTGCCGAACCGGCTAAAATTTCTATGGATGATTCCAATTGTCTAATCACTGAGGTAAAGGAGTCCGCCATTGCGTTAAATGACTCGGCCAGATTAGCGAATTCATCCTGATTATCTAACTGGGCGCGTGGGGTTAAATCGCCTGAAGCTAGAGCGCCGGCTGTCGTTTGCAATGACCTTATCGCTGATAATATGGATTGTGAAAATCCGACAAAGAAATATAAGCCTAATAGCGTGGCGATAATAACGATAGCCAGCAGAATATACATTTCCTTGTAAAGTTTATCGATATTGGTAGCAAGAATGGATTTAGCTTCGGGAATCAGTAAGCGAATAATCGCGAAGTTTTGAGTGATCACCTCAGTGCCTTTACTGAATACGCTGGATGCGGAAACAGTGATTTCCGAACTTTGTATGATTTCCCGACTGATAAATTTCAGATATTTTTCCGATTCAGCGATGGCGCCGGGAATTTGTCCTGAAATTTGGCTATAGACGGCGGGATTGGAGTTCGCCAGAATATGCATACCGCGTTTGAGCGCCTTTAGGTTCTTTTCTACTGTTGCTAACAAGGTCGCCAACTTGACGCTTTCTTGTAAGCTTAAGGTTTTTTTGGCGGCAATTCCCGATGCCATGCCGCGCGCTTGGCCTAAATGTTCCACCACTTCCGGCAACAGCGTCGTAATGGCTTCATGAAGATAATGACTGTCTAGTTTCGGCGACAGCGTTAAACCGGATTGATCGCTGATGTGCTTAATTTGGTTCAAGGCCTGGGCGATTAATTGGGTATGTCGTTTAAAAATGCTTTTAGCCTGGCCGTGGAAAGCATCTGACTCTAATTTTGCCCAGCTATTTTTGATGTCTTCCCAAGCGCGGGTGGAATCAAGCCTGCCGCCTAATGTTTCGTCTACTGCATTGATTTGGGCTATATCTTCGGTGATTTGTCGGCGCTTGGCGAGTATTTTAGGTTTGAAGTCAGCATTGCCGGATAAATAAACATTGGTCATGCCGCGGTGTTCAGGCAGATGTTGGATAATATTGATTAATGGTTTTATATAGTCGAGACCAATGCGTTCTTTTTTAGCGTGATTAACGCTTTCCAGTTTTAAATTAATCAAAAAAAATAGAGTAATCGCTAACGGTAAAATGAATGCAAACGAGATGATGAGCATTTTTTTTGAACAACTAAACCGGTTCATTAACGTGGTTGCGATTGTCACAAGCATAATTTCTCCCAAAGCGGCGGTTATTGGCGCGCGAAGTATAGCGTCTCGCAACTCAACGTCTTTGTTGACGTTGTTGCCTTATAAATATTAGCAGTTTTATTGTTTTATAGTAGTTTAGGAACGTGAATTTTATAACCTCCGAAACTGACTGGCACTAAAGCATAAGAATCGCTAAAGCTTTTCTAATCTTTCTGTCCATCTTCGGCGTTGCGGAAACAGTTACATAGCTTGCTATGCGCCTGTTTCCGCGCCTCGGCAATTGCTCTACCTCCTGCATCCCTGCAGTCGTTGAATATGAACAGAAATCCTGCGCCAGTTGCGGATGTTATTTTATTCCCATTCCTTAGCAACGGATTTTAAAATAAATTTAACTCGGATTTTAACTGCTCCGTTATATTAGTTTGCCAATGAGAGCATGTAGCTGAACGGCACAACAACAAGATCGGTTTAAAGTTTATGTTTAATGACATCTAAAAATTTTTCAATGGCGACGGCTAATGACTCGGCTTTATGGATGTCGCGATGTCCGTTTTTCAGCATTTCCAGTTCGATTTCTGCGGCAAGCGTTTGTAAATCGGCGGCCTCCATGAACCCGGCAACGCTTTTAATAATGTGCGCGATCACCCTTATCGCATCATAATCATTAATGCTGATTGCTTGGCGAATCTCTTCCGCTGATTCGCGGTGAGTATCCACAGTGGCTTCCAGCATTTGTTCAATGTTTATATCGCGTCCTTGGTAACGTCTATGGAGAGCATTCCAGTCAATTACACCGTGGTTTTCGTCGTCGGCTAAGGTCGGGCTATTCTGAAGCTGCTCGGCTGAAGAAAAATAATGTTGTGCGTAATTGTTGGAAAGGTTTTTTTGGGTCAGATGGTTTTGGATGGTTTTGATTAACTCTTCGACATCAACCGGTTTGGCGATATGGGCAACCATTCCGCTATCCAGACACTTTTGTTTTTCCTCAGCTAAGGCGTGAGCGGTTAAACCGAATACCGGTAAATCAGGCGCCATTCGGCAAATTTGTTGTGTAGCTTGATGACCATCCATTACCGGCATTTGAATATCCATTAACACCAAGTCGAAGTGTTGGGGTCCGTATTCTTCCAAAATATTCAGCGCTATGCGACCGTTTTCCGCAAACACGGCGGTTGCGCCTTCTTGTTGCAAAATATCTTCTAAAACCAATTGATTAACTTCAATATCCTCGGCGATCAAGATATGCAGGCCTTTTAGGCGCAAAATGTTATCGTTGAAAGTTTCCTCAGTGGTTTCAACATTTGGTTTAGCGGCTTCCAGCTCCAAATAAAGTGAAAATTGGCTGCCGCTTTCTAATTGGCTTTCCGCTTTCAAGGTTCCGTTCATCATGGATGTCAGATTAAGACAAATCGCTAAGCCTAGGCCGGTGCCGCCGTAACGGCGAGTGGTGGAGCTGTCGGCTTGTTCAAAAGGTTTAAACAAACGCCCCAGTTGCTCCTTAGACATGCCGATGCCGCTGTCGCAGACTTGAAATAACACCCCGGCGCCTTTTTTATCCACAATCAATCTGATTTCGCCTTGCTCGGTGAATTTGACCGCGTTAGAAAGTAAATTCAATAATATTTGTTCGATGCGTAAAACATCGCCGTTTACCCAATTAGGGGTCCTGTCGGAAATTTCTACCTTGAACGACAATCCTTTTTCCTCAATTTGGTTTTTGACCAAATGCGCCAGATTATGTAATGATAGTCGCAAATTAAACGGCTGTTTTTCCAAGGTTAATTTACCGGCCTCGATTTTCGAAAAATCGAGAATGTCATTGACTACCCGAAACAAATTTTGTCCTGATTCGGAAATACGTTCGAATATTTCCTGATTTTTTTCAGCCGACCCTCCGCGTTTACCCATCCTGGCCAAGCCGAGTACGGCATTCAGCGGGGTGCGGATTTCATGACTCATATTGGCTAAAAATTCGGATTTGGCTTGAGCGGCGGCTTCAGCTTTTTGCTTGGCTTCATTCAAGGCTTGCTCAGCGGCTTTGCGTTCGCTGATATTGCGTACAATAGCGATAAATGTGTCGGTTTCGTCCACGAAGGAGATATACTGGAGAAAAATTTCCACGCTTATGGTTTGCCCGTTTTTATGTCTGTGCAGGGTTTCAAAAGTGATTGAGGAATTGTCTTTTTCCAATAGCGGGGTAATGAAACTTCTAAATTTGCCTTGATCGATTTCCGGCTCCAGATCATATAGCGTCATGCTCATTAATTCGCTGTGACTGTAGCCGATTTGATCGATAGCGCCTTGATTTACATAGTTAAACAGCAGGGTTTCCGGATCGAACATATAAACACAGTCTTGGGTGCGATCCAGAGTGGACTTGACGTGCTGCAATTCCCTTTCGGTGCGGATATGTTCGCTGATATCTTCAACGGTAGACCAAATATATTGTTTGCCTTTTTGTTCTAATAACAGCCCGTTGAGGCGTACGGGAACCAAATGCCCTTTTTTATGATGATATTGTTTTTCATAGGGACCGTAGCGACCGTTTGACTTCAACAAATCCAGTTGTTGTTGTTCCATTTCGGCATAGTCGCGCGGGGTAAGATCCCAATAAGATAAAGCTTTGGCTTCACTTTCCGAATAACCGATAATCTCTAAAAAGGCCGGATTGACATCGACCAGACGACCATCCATTTCGCAAAGCGCCAAACCGATCGGCGTTGTTTCAAACAATGTCCGGTTATATTGGGTTAAGTCTTCCAATTCGCGGGTGCGCGCGGCAACTTGATCTTCCAGGGTGTTTTGATAGGCTTTGAGCTTGTTCTCATTATTTTTGCGTTCGCTGATGTCGCGATAAAAGCCCATCATACAAGGGCGGTTGTTAACTTCCAGCCGGGATAAGGTAATGTCCGTTGGAAACGCCTGACCGTTTTTACAGAGCACAGGAATTTCCGCCGCCAGTTTGATTTCTCCTCGCGCTTGTTTTTCGAATTGCTCGCGCACATTGGGAAGCTCGGTGAGCGGATGTAAATCCATAATGTTCATATTCAGCAGTTCTTCCCATTCATAACCGCTCATTGTGCAAAAAGTAGGATTGGCGTCTATGACTTTTCGGGACTCGATATCGACCAATAAAATGCCGTCTTGAGCAACATTAAACATGGCTCGTAATCGCGATTCGCTGTTTTTCAGGGCTTTTTCCGTCGACATGCGTTTGCTGATGTCGGTATGGGTGCCGACGAAACGGATGGCTTGACCTTGTTGGTCGCGCACCAAGATTCCTTGCGACAAAATGTTGACCCAGTGGCCGAGTTTATGACGCAAGCGGAACTCGGTAGAAAAGCCATCCTTGCGACCGGCGATACACTCGCCGACTAAAGCCAATGTTTTGGCTCTATCTTGATTATCAACCAGCTTTTCCCAAGTGCTGAAATCCGGAGTTAATTCGTGCGGCTGATAACCTAGCATCGCTTTCCAACGTGGCGAATAATAGACTTTATTGCTTAACAAGTCCCAATCCCAAAGACCGTCATTTGCCGCCTGCATGGCTAATTCAAAGCGTTCCTCGCTATCCCGCAAGGCTTTTTCAATGGCTTTGTTTTCGATGGTGATGCCGATGAGTTGGGTGATTTGATTGATAAACTCGATTTCATGAACGTTGGGCGCATAGGCTTGCTGGTAATATAAGCAGAACACCCCTAGAGCCAAACCTTGGCTGTCGCGAATCGGCGCCGCGCAACAGGCGGCTAAACCGGCTTGTTCGGCAATTGTTGCGTATGGCGCCCAATCAGTATTGTTAGGAATATCTTCATCAATAACCATCCGGTTGTCAAAGGCGGCAAGTAGGAATGCTGCGCTTGCCGGGGCGATTTCCGCGCCGTTTATCGCATCAGTAAAGGATTCTGCGATGGCGGGTGCGACTGTGATCGTTAGTTTTTGCTTATCTTCATCCAATAACATCACGGCGCAATGACCGGCGTTTAAGTCTCTATCAAACAGATTGGCTAAATTACTGAGAAACTCGGTTAAGGAAAGTTGTTGCGGAATCATTTCCAGGATATTCAAACGTAATTGCTCGCGTTGTTCTGTTTGTATGCGTTCGGTAATATCCCGGTCTATGCCTCGGTAACCGCATAGTTCTCCATTGCTATCAAAAATAGGCGCGCCGCTGGATTCCAGAATCACTTTTTGTCCGTTGCGGTGTAGATTAATATTTTTGACAGCATCAAAAGGGCGCGGGTTATCAATGATATCTGAGAAAAATTCAGAAATTTGGTAAGCTTCTTCCGGCGGCATCAGTTCAAAAGGCGTTTTATGCAATAATTCCGCCGGATCATAGCCTAAAATCTTTTTGATTCTGGGGCTGATATAGGTGTACCGGGCTTGTTGATCGATTTCCCAAATCAAATCATGGGTGTTTTCCACCAAATCGCGAAATTTTTTCTGACTTTCGATTAAAGCCGTTTCGGCTTTTTTGCGCTCAGTAATATCAGTGGAAATGCCGCAAATTGCGTAAATTCGGTTGTCGGTGTCGTAGAGCGGAAATTTGATGGAAATATAGTCATGTATTCCGTCATCATGAGGGGCTTGTTCGTCCAGAATTAACGGTTTTTTTCTTTGTAAAACTTGTTGGTCGTTGGCGGCGAAAGCATCAGCCATTTCTTTAGGGAAAATATCGTGATCGCTTTTGCCGATGATTTCTTGGTGTCGCACATGGAACAAATCTTCGAACAATTTATTGATCAGGATATATTGACCCTGTTCGTCCTTAGCATAAATCACTGAACCGGCGTTATCCAATATGGATTGCAGTCGCTTTTCGCTTAATTTTATTTTTTTTAACAACGATTCATGTTCATGTAAAAGGTTATGTATCGTGCTGGTATCATCGGTTATTTGTTTAGATATGGATTGTGTAAAAAGATGCGTTAAGATAATGCCGACCAATGCCATCAACACAAAGGCCAAGCCGACGTATGCGGCATGCAGGCGAGCGGCGGAAAAAAACTGATTGGTTTCGTTAATAAAGAAATAAACCCATTCTGCATGGGCGATATTGCGATGAACTAATATAATGGATTGTTCATTATGATTAATCCGGTGAAAATCCAAATCTTCCTTGTTAAAGACGATTTCTATTTCATTTTGGATTAATGTTTCCAATTCCGGGTCTTTGTATCGGTGTGAACGATAAATATATTCTATGCCTTGGGACGTTGGTCGGGCGATGCGCACTTGGCTGTTCGAATGCTGACTGCGGGTGAAATTTTGAATCATTTTATTGATCTTGCGATAATCAAAAGCGACCAGATCAATACCGACTTGTTTGCCTTGCCGATTGATGATCGGCGCGCTTAGCGCCAATAAATGATGAGAAGCGACTTTTTGCGGTTTGCCGATTTGTATTTCTTGTGATGTGTGGTTTTCCGGCCATAGCGACCGGGGTAACGGCTGGCCGATTTGAATCAAAGAATTACCCTGAACATCCAGACGAGTGAGCGCTAAAATATCCGGCGTTGATTGGATGGCGTCCAGCAACTTGGGAGTGGAAAAGTCAATTAATGTCTTAAGATCAATTTTCTTATTCAGATATTTTTCCAGTTCCTGGCGAATTCGGGTACGACTGGTAATTTGATTGGCAAGATTTTTTAAACGATTTAATTCGGAATCTAAAATGACGGTTTCCAGTTCAACCTGAAATAAAAGTTCCGTTTTCAACTGCTCCGCTTGGGAGCGGTAGAGCAACACGCTGGAAAACGCGCCGATCAGTAAGCTGGTCAAGGTCAACCCGAAAGCAACACGAAAACGTAATTGTTTTTGTAGTTTGCTGGATTGCACCGGGCTGACGGACGGCGTGGTAGACGAATTTTTGCTTGTCATTGCGGAATTGTTGAAATTAAGTTGCTTGCCGGTATTGAATAGCCAATTTTTTGATCATCAGGTTGTGATGAATATCAGTGAATTTTCATAAGTATAGTTAAATTGAGCATAAAGCTGTCATCTAATAACAATCTCAGTTTGGAATGCGCAAACAGTTTGTTTTTTCGACTTAAGTTTAAGTTGCGAGCAAAGGGGGATTGTATTTTTGAAAAAGTGTAAAATGTGGCTATAATCAATGATTGAGAATTGATGTTAGAATTTGAAGATTAGGAGAAGTGTATGAAGAAAAAACGTTTCGCGTCCCATTTATTGACGGGAAAAGTAGCGGCATCGCCTTTTATGATTAGCAGTGGTTTTGCCGCAGATGCCGTACCGACTTATCAAGATATTCTCAATGAGGATTTATCGGTTATAGAGTTGCCGAAAGATGGGGTAAGGTTGTTTGCCATCGGAGCGGTTAATGATAGTTATGGCGGTAATTCCGGCGTTTCTGCGGCTATTTGCGACAATAATCAGCCTGAATCCATGAATATTGTCATCACTGGCGCAAAATCCGGCGATAGGGTGTTTTTGGTTGCTAGTTCAAGTAAAGATGATGGTTTTTTTCAGCACTTAAATGAGCAAATTCGCGTAGGCAGCGAAAACTTTACCGTGATCAGCTCTTTTTTAATGGATCACATCGAGTTGGATGAAGATACGCCGGGTGATGCTACGGCGGCGTTGTCACCGGTTTCCGTGCCGGTAAATTTAGCAAAATTATCTGAAAATGATTTGCTTAATAACGGACGATTTTATGTGCAGGCGGTTATATTCTCGTCGCTGGATGCGGAAAATATTTGGGAATTCGCCCGTTACTCCGAACTGGATACGATTGAGGTTAGTTCTGCAGGTTGCGGCGGTAGTTATGATGATAATAATGGTTACGGTGGTTCGACTTATTAATGCTGATAGTTTCTTAATACCCCCACCCTGTAAATAATCGATAATTTATTGGAGCGCAGACTTTAGTCTGAGCCCTAAATTTTTATGATCTTAATTATTTAAAGGTGGGGCGCTAGTTAATATTGCATGAAGAATCACTATTTGTATTTTGGCGAACACATCAATATCCGTACGGTCACCTCAGCGGATGCAGGCCTATTGCATCAATGGTTGGAGTCGGCTGATTTTGCTTATTATCGGCCTTGTATGTCTGAGATGTGTCCGCAAGTTGCAGATTTGCTGGAGCGAATGGAAAACATCGGCAAGATTACCCCGCCTTTGGAAATTGAATTCATTATTGAACATAAAAAGAGTCATGCGCCGATTGGCGCAATGTCATTGTCAGGCATTGATTACTTTAATCAAAAAGCCGAGTTTTCCATTGGTTTTGTACGCGGTTTGGGCACCCGTTGTTCGATGGAGGCATTTCATTTCGGGATAGAGCAGGCATTTAAGGCGTTCAAGCTGCGTAAACTGATTTTCTATGTTGCTGCTGAAAACCGGGCTGCTCATCGTATTATGGCGCATGGCTGCATTGAAAAAGAGGGTGTATTACGGCAAGAACTGCAATTGACCTCTGGCGTCGCTATTGATTTACACCGCTACGCCTTGTTTCAACCCGCCTGGCTGAACGGCGATTTTCGCCGTTTATTGCAACGCATTGCGCCGCTTAATCCATGATCGTAGAAAGAATATTAGTTTTTGTTCCTCAGGCGGGTGATGAAACGATTGCTTGCGGCGGTTATTTAAGCCTTAAACAACAAAACCGCGCCGCAATCAAAATCATTGTGGTCGGCGATGAGTTGGGCGGTTTGAGCCGCCATTTAAAAAAACAGGCTGAGCTTAGACGCGAAGAATTATTGCAGAGCCTGAACAAACTACAAATCAAAGATGTGCAGTTTTGGCAATTTAACGACCAGGCGATACCGTTAAGCGGTGAAATACTCGACGCTTATGATTCAGCGGTACAAGGTTTTTATCCGGATCGTATTTTATTGCCTGCGCCCGGCGAAGCGGATGCCGGATATCGACGTTTGACGCGTGGTTTGTTGAAAGCATTAAGCGGGCGTTGGCAAGGCGAGTTGTGGTTTTATGAATGTCGGCAACCAGCGCCGCTGGTGAATACCGTTATCGATATTGGCAATGTGCTTGAGCAAAAACTGGCGGCGCTGGCTTGTTATGCGTCCCGACTTAAACAGTTTGATTATCTGCAATATTGTCGCAGTTTGGCGCAGATGCGCGGTTTGTCATCGGCTAAACAGGCTGGAGAAGCGTTTTTGGTTTATCAATGGGATGGCGACGAACAAAACTTTTTCGAGTCTCGGCCATTGATTTCTGTCATCGTCAGGTCGCAGGATGCGCAAATTTTAAGGCAGGCTTTAAACAGCTTATGCAAGCAAACTTATGATCAACTGGAGGTGATTCTGGTATGGTTTGGCGATCAGCCTCCAAATTTGGATGACTTTAATGTGCTGGATATTCAATGGATTCCGGGAAAGCAGAATCGGTCATACAATCTTAATCTCGGCATAGCAGAGGCCAAAGGCGAGTTTATCGCCATTTTGGACGACGATGATGTGGTCTATCCGGAACACTATGCATTGTTATTAGCGGAAATTCAATCCGATCCCAAAATAGACGCCGCGCACAGTTATTGTCGAGTGGTTGCCTGTCGTCGCCAAGAGGAGCGGGTTCAACTTGATCGTACGCTGGAAATTTTTGATTCCGCGATAGAATCCGAACGCTTGTTATTAGGCAATATTGCGCCCATCAATGCTTTGTTGTTTCGCGCTCAGACTTTCCATACCTTCCAGTTCGATGAAAGTTTTCAAGCTTATGAAGATTGGGCGCTGATGGCGAGTCTGGCTTTAGCGGGTTATCGCTTTGCCTGCACCGAAGAAGTGAGTTGTGAGTATCGGATTTATTCGGATGCTGAACAAACCAGTATCGCCGATGCTCATGCTGAAAAAGGGTATTTGGCTTGGCGACAGGTCATTCAACAGTTCATCGCCGAACAAATGGAAGCGTCACACCTTGAACAATTATCGGCGTTGGTGCAAAGGTTGGATCAACGGGAATCAACTATAGGTGTGCAATTAAAGCAGGCTCATCAACAAATTCAGCGGCAACAAAAAAAGCTGGAACAACAGCAAGCATTGCAGGATTTGCTGAACTGCGCATTACCTGCTTTCGGCGTTGACGCAAAAGGTCGGCGGGGCATGGCGGAAATGCTGGCCGGCCAATTGTCTCGGCAAACCTTATTTTCGGTCGTTATGCCGGTTTACAACACCGATGCCGACATTTTATTGGCAGCGATTGAGTCCGTAATCAAGCAAAGCTATGCGGGCTGGCAATTATGCCTGGTTGATGATGGTTCTACTAGAGCTGAAACAATAGCGATATTAGAAGATGTTCAAACGCGCTTGCAAGCAACAGGTAAACTGCGCTATTTACGTCGCAGTCGGCAAGGCGGCATTGTTCAGGCCAGTAATGATGCATTGACGGTCGCCACTGCGCCTTATCTTGCTTTTGTCGATCACGATGATTTACTTGGTGAGGATGCGCTGCTGGAACTTGCATTGGCGTTAACCCGGCAGCCGGAATGTCGCTTGCTGTACACCGACAGCTACAAGATTGATCATGCCGGATCTGTGTTGCATGAATATCATAAACCGGATTGGTCGCCGGAAACCTTAACTCATTTAAACTATATCAACCATTTAACGGTAGCTGATCGGCAATTGGTCGTTGACTGTCTGGGTGGGTTAAATGCGCAAAGCGAGGGCGCTCAGGATTGGGATCTATTGCTCCGGGCGGCGCAATTCATTGATGCCTCAGAAGTCTGCCATTTACGTAAACCGCTTTATTCCTGGCGAGCTACTGAACAATCGCTAGCTTATCAGTCAGCGGCGAAGCCTGAAGCTTTTAATGCCGGTATGCAATCAGTCAAACAGCATTTACAACGCATGGGAAGGGTTGATGTCGATTGTCAAAGTAATCCTTTAGGACCGGGTGTGGTGACAAGCTGGCAATCTGAGCTGCGCACGATTGAAATCATTATCCCGACCCATAATAATTTACCCGGCTTGAAACTTTGCTTAGAAGGTCTGCGAGAGGATACCGATTATTCTTTTGCTCAAATTACGGTTGTCGCCAATCGCTGTGAGGATGCAGCCATGCTGGCTTATCTGAAATCTTTGTCCACTGAGCAAAATATCGTTGTGGCGACTGACAATCGCATATTTAATTGGGCGGCGATTAATAATAGCATTGCTCTGAAAAGTCAGGCCGATTTGCTGTTATTCATGAATGATGATGTGGAAATTAGACAGCAAGATTGGCTGAGGCAAATGCAGCAATATATTGATTTGGCGGGCATTGCTGTGGTCGGTGCAAATTTGTATTACCCGGACGGCGAGTTGCAACATAACGGCGTGCGCACGGATTGTCGATGGGTAGCGGATAATATTCAAAACACCGGTATGCTTGGCGAGTTATCAACGCCGCGCAATGTGGCTGCAGTAACCGGCGCCTGTATGTTGGTGGATCGCAGAGTATTTGTAGAACTAGGCGGCTTTGATGAACAATTTGCGGTGAACTATAACGATATTGATTATTGCCTGGCGGTGAGAAAAGCCGGATACCGCATTTTACAAGCGACAGATGTAGCATTGACCAATAGCGTTCGGCACGATTATTCCGTGTCAAAAATCACAGACTTAACCTCCTGGGTCAAGGGCTGAAAAAGGAAATTTCGTATGCATTTTAGCCAATGAATGCTCATTTTCCAACACCTTTTCAGCCTTCCGCCTAGCAGAGTGACTAAGCCCCTGGCGGGTGTGCGTGTTGAATGATTTTCGGGTGGTGCAGGTTCTGGCTTTTTGCTATCAGATTCATTATTGAACGTATCGGTAGCCATTTGCTCCTGAACAAGGTCTTGTTTGAAATGAAGCAGTAGCACATAAACAATCATGTAGATGTAAAACTGAGTTTCTATCCCCTTCTCGTTATGCGACCATAGGTGCAAGGCATGAAAGGTACGTTTGATACTCCGAAAAAACAGCTCTATTTGCCAGCGATAGGCATAAAGCATAATGATTTCACCTGTTGTTAAATCTGTCCGGTTAGTCGCAATACGATAGACTTCATTTTCAAAAACAAACGAAACCAAACGATAACCGGTTTTATCAGGATCATTTGAAAAATAAATCATTGAATCTGAAATATTGACAAAAAAGAGCGGCCACTCTTCGGGAATGATAACGTCTAAACTTTGAACGACCGTGTCTTTCATGGTTGATTTAATTCGAATAATAAAGAAAGCTTGCTGCTCTACGATTTGCCGGAAAAGTTTAAAAGAAACATACCCTCTATCAGCAATATAAGTCACGCCCATTTCAAGCATTTCCAAGAGTGCTTTTTTTTCACAACCGTTGGCATCTGTATTGATGAATTGAACAGGAATCATGCGATTCAGATCAAAAGCAAGGTGCATTTTGAGTGCATTGGACGTTGATTTATAAGAGGCCCATTCCATTGTACTGAATGCGGGGAATATAGAGCCATCGACTAAAATAAAACGCCCCAGTTTTTCAATCTCTGGAATTTCAGAAAAAGTTAAGCGATCGAGTAAACCCAGGAAAATTCGGCGAAATATTTTGGGGTCGTAACGAGCAAAGGCTTCGGAGTACATCGATTTTGACGCCTGAACTAAGTTTAGCGCCTTGGCTTGAGGCGATGTTTTTATTTCCGTAATTAAAAGGCTAATGGAGCCTATCTCCATGATAACGGCATAAAGCAAATTAAGGGTGAAAAAATGGAGGGATAATTTATATGTCGAGGCATCGCTATCCAATAACTCTGTTTCTTTTGTTAATAGGTCTTGTAGTGGAGCAATGATCTGATTGAATAGCATTTCTTGGGGTATATTCCGATAAAATCAGTAAAGAATAATACTTTTCTACATACTTCAGCAATATTAATGCCGAATGCTATTGAGCATTGACACATCACGAATCGAAGAGCCGAGGCGCGATGAATACGGATCAGAAAAAAAGGCAATTGGAAAATGAGTTGGCTTTGATGAAACAAAAGTGGGGTGAATTTTTATTCGACCCGTATTGGTCGGAATATACCGTATATGCTCAGGGTTCGCGAATACTGCATGTTCCAAAATAACGCAGGGGCTTAAAACTCTCACCCCTAAGACGCCAAATCATAAGGAATACCGACGACATCAATGACAACCGAATTCAACTGCGCCTGAGCTAAATCGGTAGTGGCCGCTAATTCAAGCAATGTGGCTCTATCGAGTTCATTATTGTCCAATATGCGGGTGAAATGGTCGGATTCGGCAATATTCGGCGCTCTGCCCACCACATTTTCAAAGACATGATGAATAAAGCCGCGATTGGATTCATCTTCGATGATGCTTTCTATGAAGCGGTGCTCAATCACGATATCGAACAAACCGGTAAAATCATAACCGCTGTCGGTTAAGATCAGCGCAGCTTGCATAATTGACGAAATTGACTCCTTTCCGAATGCGGTAACGATAGCCAAACCGGCAGTTCCTGCACTGCCTTCAACATCATTGGCGTAGCCGTGGTGATTAAAGCTGAGGCGTTCTATTGCGTTAAGGGTGTCTGATCCGAATTCCGGATGGTGGACGACAACAGTACCGGTGCTTTCGGCAGAGAAGGTAAACGACTCAAAAGGAGCCGGATAATGCAATTGATCTATGCCTTCGTCGCCGTTAATTACATCGTCGCCGGGAGAAGCTTGAATGCTGTCATGACCGGCCAAAGCCTGAATTAAATCCTCCGCCACTGAGCCGTTTAGCGCGTCATCTCCATCGGTTCCGTTGATGATGCGGAGAACATTGTCTATGGTGAGGGTAAATGTCTGTTCGGCTGTTTCAAAACCATCGCTTGCAGATAGGGTGATGGGATAAACGCCGGCATCGGTATAGGAAGGCATTCCCGATAACAACCCGCTATCCGGATCAAAACTCAGCCAACCAGGTATTCCAACAGCGGTTAACGTTAATTGATCTTGCAGGTCGGGGTCTGTGACGATGAATTGATATTGATAAGTTTGGTTTTCAGCGCCGCTGTCTACCGGTGTTGATTCAATGATCGGAACATCGTTGACATTATGAATCGTCAAGCTGAATGATTGAAGAATCGTTTCCTGGTTGTCGGATATAGACAGGCTAATGTCGTAACTGCCTACTTGGCTGTTGTCGGGAATTCCGGATAATAATCCGGAGGAGGCGTCAAAGCTTAGCCAATCAGGTTTTTTGACGACACCGAAACTGATCGAATCGCCATCATCATCGCTGGCGTCAAGCGCATAGCGGTATTGCTCGTCCTCATTGCTTTCAACAATGGGCGTTGATGTGAAAACAGGCGCATCATTGACGTTGTTAACCGTCAACTGGAAAGACTGATCGCTAGCGCCGTCGCCATCGCTGACCGACAGTTTAATGGGATAGACGCCTACTTGAGCGTTATTCGGCGTACCCGATAATAAACCGGTTTCCGGGTTGAAATTCAGCCAAGCCGGTTTGTCGATTACACTGAACGTTAACGGATCATTTTCCTCATCTTCTGCTTTAAAAGAATAACGGTAGGACGCATCTTCATCAGTATCTGTAATCGGCGTGGAGTTTATTATGGGGGCGTCGTTAACGCTATTGATGTTTATCTCAAAGTTCTGTCGGATACTGCTCTGGCCGTCGTCAGCAATAATAATGATTTGCTGAACCCCGGTTTGAGTATGGTTCGGCGTGCCGGATAACAATCCGGTTTGGGCGTCAAAAGATAACCAGTCGGGTTTTTTCTCTATCGCTAAGGTTAGGGTATCGCCATCTTCGTCTTCGGCGCTGACTTGATATTGATATTGCTGATCTTCGTTACCTTCAATAACTGGCGTTGATGTGAAAATCGGCGCATCGTTGATATTATTGACTGTCAGTGTAAAGGATTGTTTTGTATCGGTTTTGCCATCACTCACTTTTAAACTGATGTTATGAGCGCCCACTTGCTCATTAGCGGGGGTTCCGCTCAATTCTTGTGTTTCGCTGTTAAAACTCAACCAAGCCGGAATACTGACGACGCTAAATTTCAAGGTGTCGTTATCGGCGTCGATGGCTCCCAGAATGTAGCTGAAAAACTGGTCTTCATCGGTATTGTCGGGTGGGGTAGAGGTGAATTCAGGCGGGTTGTTGCTTGGCGTAGCGTTTAGGCCTTTTTCGCCACCCAGACCATCGCCGCCGTATATCCAGTCTAATGCGTCCAGGTCAAATTGTTGAAAATTGATTTTCGGTTCGCCGACTTCATTGTAAGACATCACCGTATTTTGGGTATTGTCTTGTTGTTCGGTGAGTTGCGGTTGTCCGGAAAAAGGGTGTTTTAATCCCAACGCATGGCCGATTTCATGCAATAGCGTTTCATATCCGGATGTACCGGGTTGGGGATTTAAATTTTGTTCTTCAAAGTCAAATATATCCAGGTAAATGTTGACCCGAGCTTCATAACGGGTGATAACATTGTCCGGCGTAAAACTATATGAAGAAGACCAATGTGCTTGGCCGCTGGTAGTTGAAGATGTTTTTATGTCAGCGTTATAAAAGAAGAAATGAGATTCTTCGATATTGCTTGATTCGATAAAATCGATGCCGGTAACCGAGCCGACATAATTCAGCGCATCGCGGACGATGTTTTGTTGAGTGTCGGAAAAAATACTGACCGAACTGACATCATTGCTATGGTCATTATGGTTGGAAAAGTTATAAAAAAGCGAATTGCCCGGCGTACTGGTTAAATAATTCCAAGCCGGGCCTTCGGCAAGAAGCGCGTCAGTTGTGGCGATGCCGGAATGAGGGATATCGGTGACATCATCGACAGTCGCCATGAATTAATCGTTAAACATGTATATCCAATAGAGCCTGCTGATTTTCCTGATCAGTTTCCAAAATTTTAACAGCGGCGGAAGTTTCCAATTCGGCTTCGCTGAGTTGGGTGACCGGTTTTGACAGTTCGCCGGGTCTTACATCGTTATTAGCGGTGCTGGCGCCGGTTTCATCACTGTTCACCGTGGATGTTGCAATTTGTTGGGCAGCTTCTGCGCTTTTATTTTGCGCACTGAAAATCATATTGGCTGCGGAAGTATTTAAATTAACGTTCATGACAGTCTCCTGTTCGCGACTACTCTGTATCTATTTATAACGCATTTTTGGGTAAAGGTGATATTTTATGGTTTGATATGTGATTTGCAACGCAATAATTTTTTCCGTTTTGTCATATCGAAATCAGGGCGAGTTTAAAAACTCTGATTAGAATGGGATTATACCGCCTATGAAAAGTTCAACTATGAAACAACAGTGTAAAATTTATCTGATTTATTCGCCAGGGGTGGAGCAGCGCTTGCAAGAGGTGCTGGATGATGAGTTGATTAATAGGCTTGCGATTCAAATTCGTAAAGTTAAATTAGCCGATATGACCGCGATTCATGTCGATAATACATTGGCTCACGCATTGGTTTGGGTGGAGCCGCATTATTATCCGCAGGTTTTGGCGTTCGCTTATCAAAAACAAATGTCTTTAGGTTTTTTGGCGACGCCCGGCGCTGAACAGTCGCGTTTTCTTAGAAATTTAGAATTGCCGACATCATTGCCTGAACAAATTGCCGTCGCTTTACATGAAGAACCGTTTGTGATGGATTTGATTCAATGCAATGGCGAAATTGTCACCGAAGGTGTTTATCTGGAAAATCAAACAGCGATGGCTGAGTTTATCGGCGATAGCGTTGGCTTCAATAAATTTCATTTTTTGGTCAAACGGTTTTTTCACGCTTTTTCACTGACGCCTCACCCGGTTACCTTGACCACCGCGAAGGGTAAAAAAATGACGACTGCGATTACCGGCATGGCGTTGCTGGACTTTCATAAATCCGGTTTGATTCCGAAATTATTTCAAGACTCCATTTCTTTGCGGGATAAACGAATTTCGGTAGTATTGTTTGCGCCGCAATCGATTTTGTCCTATTTGCAACAGTCGTCGCCGGCGTATTTATCGAAGTCGACCGCCAGCAGTTATCAACAACTCGGTTATATCCGAACAGAATCGTTAACGATACAATCGCCGGTTGCAACCCATTACCTGATCAATGATAAGCCCGCGACCAGTGCGGCATTAAAGTTAGAAACCCTGGCGGATGGCATTCGCATCAATGCGGGCGTTGCGTTTCGAGAAAGGCAGTTTTTTCATGACGATAAGGAGAACGTCATTTGTGATCAATTGCCGCAACAAGAAGACCGAATTAAGTATTTAAGCAAGACCTTGCCGTTTTTTTCGCATGCCCTCGAATCTGATTTTAAGGATTTGTTTTTAAACCTTAAAGAAAGTGCGCGAGGCGGTAGTACTTTTATTTTGTTAATGGTGTTAAGTTCCATGTTAGCTACTTTGGGCTTGTTTTTGAACAGTCCTTCTGTGGTGATCGGGGCTATGGTGCTGGCGCCATTGATGGCGCCCATCATTTCATTATCGATGGGTGTTTTGCGCTCCAATGCTGAATTAACCCGGCAATCTTTTTTGACCTTATTGATCGGCATCTTAATCGCTTTGGGCTTAGCCGCATTAATGGCTAACTTAATGCCTTTTCAAACCTTAACTTCGGAAATAGAAGGGCGATTACATCCTTCGACCTTGGACTTGTTGGTGGCGGTGATTTCAGGCGTTGCCGGGGCATTCGCCAACGCTCGGGAGAATGTCGCTAAAAGCTTACCCGGCGTCGCTATTGCGGTTGCCTTGGTTCCGCCTTTATGCGTTTCAGGCATAGGTCTAGGTTGGATGAATATCGAGGTTTTTTCCGGCGCCATGTTGTTGTTTTTAACGAACTTAACCGGCATTATCATGGCTGCCGGATTGGCGTTTATGATCATGGGCTTTGCGCCTGTTTCCCGCGCGCGTAAAGGTATTGTGTTCTCAATATTAATGGTTATCGGCGTTTCCGTTCCGCTTTACTATTCCTTTAACGATATGCGGCAAAGAGCGGCAATTCAGCAGCTACTCAGAAAACAAACCCATTATGACGTGGCCGGGCAGACAATTAAATTGGAAGATATCAAGGTGCGGACGATTATGCCGCTGCGTATCAGCGCGGATCTTTACAGTCTACAAATGCCGGAACCATTGATCATCGCAACGCTGGAGAAACAATTAAGCGAACGTATACAACAGCAGCTTAAAGCGCAGTTTTCGATTCATTTAGTCAGCGGTTTTTAGAAATGCTCTGTTTTCCTATCAAATCCGCGCTCACGGAAGCGGACTCTATAGCAAACTGTTATTGTCAAGAACAAGTCGTATAAAAAACGGATGACCGCATGTTGGATAAGCACAGCCCAATCCGACATTATTGAAACCGGTATGTCGTAAAGTTTGGTGTCATTAAAAAATATTTTTCATGCTATATTTCTAAGACTGAGGATCGGAAAAGAGTTTATTAGGAACATGTTGGCGCAAAACAAACAATTTATTAATGACTTTCGCAGTATACTTTGGATCGAGTTCGGGTTAAGTGAAAATACCATTGCCGCTTATGCAGGCGATTTAAAATTGTTTGCTGAATTTTTGAAAAGCAAAAGCTTTGATTGTGTAACTGAAGCGGATATTAGCGAATTTCTTTATCAACGCTATAAGCAAGGGCGCTCGGGGCATTCGACGGCGCGATTATTATCTTCTTTACGTAAATTTTACGCCTATTTGCTGAGAGAAAATCGGGTTAGCCTTGATCCGACCGATAAAATCGATTCGCCGCGCATTAACCGAACTATTCCGCAATCATTATCGGAAGAAGATGTGGAAAAGTTATTCGACATGCCGGAAACATTGAATGCTATTGGGTTTCGAGATCGAGCCATGCTGGAAATTCTATACGCCACCGGGTTAAGAGTTTCTGAATTAGTGAATTTGAAATTTGAACAACTGAATTTAAATCAAGGCTGGGTTAGAATGGTGGGCAAGGGTAATAAGGAAAGGCTGGTGCCGATCGGGGAAGAGGCGTTGGAATGGTTGGAACGATATTTAATTGCAGCGCGGGAAGAGATTTTGGCGGGTCGGCAAAGCGATTATATTTTTCTGACCGCCAGAGCTAAACCAATGACTCGGCAGGGGTTTTGGCATAAGTTAAAAATTTATGTGAAACAGGCGGGCATTAGTAAAGAAATTTCACCGCACAACTTAAGGCACGCCTTCGCCACCCATTTATTGAATCATGGCGCGGATTTGCGCGTCGTTCAGTTGTTATTGGGGCATTCCGATTTATCGACCACGCAAATTTATACCCATATTGCTCAACAACGATTGAAAGATTTACACGCCAAATATCATCCAAGAGGATAAATAATGACACAAAAAATACATCCTACCGCTTATGTTGCCGAAGGGGCTTTGCTTGGTCAAAATGTTCAAGTCGGCCCGTTTGCCGTGATTGAAGATGATGCGGTGATCGGTAATGATTGTATTATCGGCGCACATGCGGTGATTATGCACTGTGTATCAATGGGACACGGCAATGTTGTGCATCCGCATGTCGTGTTAGGCGATTTTCCGCAAGATGTTAATTTTGACCGGGAGACTGTCTCCTGGCTGCAAATCGGCGATGGCAACACTTTTAGGGAAGGGTTTACCGCGCACCGAGCGACTCAAAAAGACATCGCCACCAAAATCGGCTCGGATTGTTATTTTATGAATAACAGTCATGTCGCTCATGATTGTAAAATCGGCGATCATACGATCTTCGCTAATAACGTCGCCATCGGCGGGCATGTTCAAGTCGGCAATAATGTGTTTATGGGCGGCGCGGTGGTTGCGCATCAATTTTGCCGCATCGGATCTTTCGCCATCGTTCAAGGCACCACCGGTTTGAATATGGACGTTATCCCCTTCACTCTAATCGGCGGCCGACCCGCTAAACATTATCGCTTGAATTCGGTTGGTTTGAAGCGGGCGGGCATTACCGGCGATCGCTATAAAGTCTTATCAACCGCCTTCCGCATGCTGAAAAAGCGGGAAAGCTTGTATACTCTGGAGCAAACCGAAGAAATCCAAATGCTTCAAGAATGGCTGGATACAAAAAGCCAAAGAGGCATACATGGCTTTGCCGAGGTCTCAAAATAACTTTTTTACATTCTTAAAGATGCTGAAACTGGGTCGGCATCATCACTGACTGATTACTCGGCCCGGTTTTTGTCTGCGTGAGTAAGCCGTGGGCAGCGTTTGTTCAAATCAGGGGAACGAGGGCAATTATTTAAACAAAATTGATAGCATAGAACGCAGCGATTCAAGCGTCTTTGATAACGGCAATAGGCTTTGATAATCAATCGTTCAAGACGACTCATTCTTGGTTTATCGTTCAGTCCCGTAATATAGCGATTAACGGAAAGTTTGGCGCAAAGGTTGCGGGCCTGGATGATCAGGGTGTCATTGTCCATAGCAAAAAGAAAAGATGATATTGCCTTGTTATATCTGAAATTGACCGCGATTAATGGAAAAAACGAAAAAAACTTGATCCAGGTCTTGTTTTATTCTTTGACTGGAGAGATACTAAAACTCTAACTTAGGAACGTGAATTTCATAACATCCGAAACTGACTGGTCTTTCTGTTCATCTTCGGCGTTGCGGAAACAGTTACATAGCTTGCTATGCGCCTGTTTCCGCGCCTTGAATATGAACAGAAATCCTGCGCCAGTTTCGGATGTTATTTTATTCCCGTTCCTTATCAGGAAATCATAGAGTTAGTCACAATTACTATAATAAATTTTTAGCTACTAAATACTTTACGCGGTTACGGCAGCGGATTTCTTTTCTTGTTATCTTTTGTTGCACCTTGTTAAAAAACCCGCCTTAAGGGTCGCATGAAGTAAAAGAATAAGGAGGTCGCCATGATCAATCCAGAAGTCGCAATATCGTTGGTTGCTATGTTAGTAACCTTTTTTATTGTTATTTATCTTTTACAAAAAGGCCGCCGTCGAAAAAAACGGATTGCCCAGGATATGGAAACCTTGGAATTGGCCAAAGTGACGCGATGCGATGTCAGAGATCAGGAAAATATGGAATCAATGGGATTAAGCCCTTTGAACCTGGCGCGTGACGGATCAATGCGGATTAATCTTGAATGCCGCGCGGTGATGATTTTCGGCGTACTGATGTTTATCGGTTTTTTAGGATGGTCGGTTTATTTATTCAGCCAAGGGCTAATGGGATTGGCGACCGGCAATATTATTTACGCTGTGTTCGCAATGGTTATTTTGGTTTTCGCCAAGAGCAAAATTTTACATGGCATTGCTGATCTCGGTCATTTGCAAGGCGAATTGGAGAAATATACAACCGCTTTGGACGAGGGGCTTTTGGACAAACCCGTTTCAAAAGCGGCGCTTGCGCCAAAACGCGCTGCGCCGGTTTCCGCCCCCGTTTCCGATCAGCGGCCTTTGGCGGAGCTTTACGCTTTAGCGGAAGGTTATGCCAATATCCCGGAAGACTCTACCCTGAAAAGACATTTTCTATCTAAAATCATGGCTGAAGTTGAGGCTGGATTTGCCCACAGACCCACCGATTCGGCTTTGAAACGTCATCATGACGGGATGGTCAATTTTGCTTTTCAAGAACGACTGGAGTCTTTGCCGCCTTTAAAAGGTGAAGAACGAGAGCCTGTCGTGGTTAGCGAACCTGAAGCGGTTGCTAAAGTTGAGCCTGCTCTTACGGCGCAGGTTTTTAAAGCCAAGAACCCATACGATGAAAGACCCGTTTCAGCCTTGTTGGCATTGGCTGATGGTTTTGCGGGCGTACCGGAAGACTCAACCTTGAAAAGACATTTTGTCAGTCGATTGATGACGGAAGTCGAGGCGGGTTTTCCGCCGCGACCAAGCGACTCCATGTTGAAAAGGCATCATGATGCGATGGTCGATACGGCTTTTCAAGAACGCTTGGCGGCTATGGCGCCGGTTGCCGCAGTTAAGGCTGTGGTCAAGGCGACGGCTGCGCTTGTTGACAATCAGCGGATTCCGGAAGACTCCATGCTGCGCAGACATTTTATCTCTCATATCCGGTCAACAATCGAAGCTGGTTTAGCGCCCAGGCCGACGGATTTTAATTTACGTCGGCATTACAAGCAATTGGTGGAAAGTCTGTTAGATCAGGAGTTGCAGGATCATTATATTTGAGACTGAGTGGCGCCTTCAATTCCCAAAAGTCGGCGGCATCTATACTTCGCGCGGTTACAGATGCGGATTTTATAGCAAGCGGTTGTTCCGAAAGTAACGTCTTACCGCGCGAAGTATATGCATCGATTTTTTGATTAAAATTGGGTTATTTCATATGCTTCATGCCGCCAAAGACAGACTAAAGTCCGTCCTACATAAGTAGGTCGGACTTTTAGTCCGACACCTTCTTTCGAATGCGGAGCCTTACTGCGAGACTGCCACGCAGAGAGGGAGCCAGGAAGAAAGAATGTTATTCAATGGTAAAACCGATTTTTATGGTGACCTGCCAATGCGCGACTTTGCCATCTTCTATGTGGCCGCGGGTCTCCACCACTTCAAACCAGCGCATATTTTTGACTGTTTCTCCGGCTTTATTGACTGCGTTTTCAATGGCTTGTTGCATACCGTCACAAGAAGAGCCGGTAAGCTCTATTTTTTTATAAATATGATCTGACATAAAAACCTCTTTAAATAGATTTGAGCGAAGTATAGTTTTTTTTAAGGGTTCTGTCCTTTGTTAACCCAGCTTTCAATTTGTTATGCAAAATATCAAATATTGATCACTATTTTCGAAGGCTGGGTTAAATCAGAACCGAACCTTCATTGACTATTTTTTTTAATTCCTCAAGACGCTTCGGCGTACCGATATCCATCCAGAAACCATTGTGTTTTTCACCGCTAATCAGTTGTTCCGACATTCGTTTTCTGAGTATCGGGCCTAACTTAACAACTCCCTGCGGAATTTGTTTGAAGAGTTCCGGATGGTATGCGCCGATCCCGCTATAAGTTAATTTATCAGCGCCTTGTTCACTTAGTATACCGTTTTTTGATAAATTAAAATCGCCTTCCGGGTGATGCGGGGGATTGTCCATCAACACCAAGTGAGCTAATTGAAACTCCTGGTTTAACAATGCGGATAAAGAATAGTCGCAAGCGATATCGCCGTTGATCACCAAAAAGGGTTCATCGCCTAATAACGGTAAGGCATTGATGATGCCGCCCGCGGTTTCCAGAGCGGTTTCGCCTTCATTGGAATATTCGATAGCTGCGCCGAAAGCCTGACCGTTGCCGAAATAATCGATAATCTGTTGGCCTAAATGGGCGACATTGATAACGATCTCGGTAAATCCGGCGTTGACCAGTTTCTCCAGCGTGTATTGAATTAAAGGTTTGTCATTGACTTTTAACAGCGGTTTAGGCGTGTGGTCGGTGAGCGGACGCATGCGTTCCCCGCGCCCGGCGGCAAGAATCATCGCTTTCATTGAATTTCCTGATAACGCGGTAAAACCGTATGATGGAGATATTGCGAAAAGGGCTGTAAAGGCTTGAAGCGTTCACTGATCTGTCGCACATACTCTAAAGTGCGCGGAATATCTTTTAAATAAGCGGGTTTTTGATCGCGAATATCCAAGCGTGAGAAGATGCCGATGGCTTTCAAGTGTCTTTGCATCGCCATTAACTCGAACCATTGCTTGAATGCCGGATAATCGACTTCCGGAAAGCCGCCGTCGGCCAGTTTTTGGTAATGGCGGTGTAGCAGTTCATCTAATAAAGGTTGCGGTAAAGTGATATAGCAGTCTTTTAACAATGAAGCCAGGTCATAAGTAATCGGGCCATATACCGCATCTTGAAAATCCAGAATCCCCAAAGCCTGATTATCCAGCAACATCAAATTTCGGCAATGATAATCCCTGTGTACGAAAGTTTGCGGTTGTTCCAATGCTGAGTCGATCAGCAATGTATTCAATTGTTCCCGTAAATCTTCGGGAATTTCCAGATTAAGCTTTTCTTGTAAAAACCATTGGTAAAATATATCCAATTCACGAGCCAGGAATGCACGGTCATATGCCGCCAGCAATTTGCTCGCTACGCTGGGGATGGCGCTTTGCATTTGGTATAGATTTTCCAATGCTTGATGGTAAAGCGGCGCCATATTTTGTACATTGAGAGCTGCGAAAAAAGTCGTTTCGCCGAAATCCTCCAAAACCAGAAAACCTTGCCGGGCTTCAATATGATGAATGACCGGCGCGCGCAATCCGGCGTCAATCAAGAGTTTGGCGATATGAATAAAACTGTCGGTATTTTCCCGCTCGGGCGGGGCGTCCATGACGACATGGCGGCCCTGTTGATGAACTACTCGAAAATAACGCCGGAAACTGGCGTCGCTACAAGCAGGGGTGAAATCTTTGATTTTAAAGCCCAGGTCATTTTCCAGCCATGAAAGCATGGCTAGAATCCGATTATCAGGCGAGCCGATATGCATTTTTTAAAACGATCAAATTAAACTAAGGTAAAATATAGGGCTCATTTTATTCGATTTCCGATAACTTTAGCCACTTAACTTGAAAGGATTTATGCATTTTCGCTTAACTACCGTCATATTGCTTTCATGTATCAGCGATTGGGCTATCGCAAATAACAATGTCTGGGACTGTGAACAAGGAATGGATGGCAAGTGGGTTTGCGCCGGGCAGGATGAGCCTGATCCCCAAATTCAAACGGAAACGCCGCTTGAAACTATCCAAATGCAGCAAGTCGAGCCTGTTTCCGAGCCGCCGATAATGGCTTTTCCCCGTTTAGAGGAACCGCCCAAAAAAGTCGTACAGCAGCAGGGCTGGACATGTAGCGACGATGACCAAGAAGATGGCGTATGGAGTTGCAGCCTGGTCGGGGCGGATCCTAAAGGTCAGGCCAGAGTCATGGGCGATGCCGGTCAACAAGATAGTTGGTTGGCCCCGGCTTTTAATTTTTCCGAAGAACAGACTTTCGCATTATTACATAATCGCTTGCCTTATAATCCTTGGGAGGGTTGTGAAACGGAATATAGCGAAGAGAATCGACAGCAGCCGACCGATAAAAGTCTGCGTCAGCAACTGCCGATGGATGTGCATGCGGATTATTCGGAAGTCTTTGATAAAGAAATTTCCAGTTTTTACGGCAATGTGGACATTCGCCGCGCCGATCAGCAAATTTCAGCGGACAGGGTGACTTATGATTCAGTTTCCGAAACGTTGGATGCGCAAGGGCAGGTGATTTATACCGAAAATGAATTGGCTTTATTCAGCGCATCGGCCTTATTGAAAATTAATAGCGATGAGGCGCGTTTGCGAGATGCTTTTTTTATTCTACCGGAAGGCGGTTTTAGAGGCCGCGCCGACGCTGTTTATCGCGATAATAAATCTTTGTCTCGTTATACTTCCGCCAGCATCACCAGTTGCCCGCCGAAAAATCAGGACTGGGTGGTGCATGCCGACCGCTTTAAAATGAACCGGCAAACCGGCAAGGGCGCAGCGCGTCACGCCTGGCTGGAATTTAAAAAAGTGCCGATTTTTTATACCCCTTATATTTCTTTTCCGCTGGATGATCGCCGTTTATCCGGTTTTCTGGCGCCGACCTGGGGCAGCACCGAGAAAAACGGCTTCGATTTTGAGTTGCCGATTTATTGGAATATCGCCCCGAATTATGATGTCATCTTTACTCCGCGCTATATGAGTAAACGGGGCGGCATGCTGCGTTCCGAATTTCGTTATTTAACCGAAATGTCGCGCGGTCAAGTGGGTCTGGAGTATATGCCGGTTGATACCCGGCGCGATGAATCGCGTTATTCCGCCAGCATACAATCGGATACGCTATTCCTGCCCGGCTTGTCATCGCATCTGGATTTGAATTATGT
>SPJM01000088.1 GCA_006844585.1 Methylococcaceae bacterium
ATGTTGGATAAAATATCACTTATGCAGTTAGCTCAATTTATACATTGCGATGTGAAAAAAAATTAAATAATGAGTTTCCTGCTAATATTGCAGAAAAGTTTAAATTTATTTATTTTGCAATAGATGAAGAATTGGAACTCACAATATCGCCTATATCAATAGGCCCTGGCTTGAAAATTTTCGGGGACATCCAGGGAAAAAATATCTTCCCTAACCTTAGCTGTATAAAACCCTAGCGATAAAACACGTTCCTTTAAGGCGGATGACATATCAATAGCCGCCAAAATGCCGAAAACTTTTTTGTCTTTATGTTCGGGAAAAAGCTGTCTGAAATTAGTTATGATTTTTTGTAATTGAATAATTCCCTCTTCACGAAGATGACTTTTGACTTCAACCACATATAATTCATTTACCGAACTGTTAGCATAGGCCAATACATCTATCTCATAATTTTGGCCGCCTTTTTCGGCGCGAACGCTGGGACTGATAATCTCCATATTAAATTGTTTTCTTAAGATGTGTTCCATAGAGGGTAGAGCCAAGCCTTCGGTAAAACTTCCAAACTTTCTGCCTAGTCCGCCAATTTGCTTGCCTAACTCTTTTATTTGCTGGTCTGTATTTTTCTGCGACGCAGCCATTCCTGCCACTAGTTCTTTCAATTCAGCCTTCGTATTTTTCTGAGAAATAGCCATGCTTGCCGCCAGTTCTTTCAATTCAGCATCCGTTTCCCTTAATTGTTTATCCGTTTTTTTCTGAGAAATAGCGATACTTGCAACTAACTCTTTTAGCTCGTCATCGGTCATTTATCTTCCTCTGCAATTCTTGACTGTCATCTATTGAATTATAGCAAATATTAATTATTCACCTTATAAGATGAATTAGTATTCAACAGGGAATGTCGAGAATGAAAGGTATATAATAGCGCATTTTTTCGATTAAGCTTTAAATGTCTTCTGCCGAAATTATCAAACAACTCTCCAAGAAAATTCCCAATGGCATGTGTGTTGATAGACATGCTTGCAGACGCCAATTGGAGCGTTTGCGCAGCGACTATCAAAAAGGTCGTTCCGTAGAAGAAAAATTGAAACGATTGCAAGGGCGTATTGAGCGATCCGTTGCCCGTAGCGTTCAGCGTAAGGTTTCTGTTCCGGGTATTGAGTATCCGGATTTGCCGGTTTCCGAGAAAGCAGAGGAAATCCAGCAACTCATTCAAAAAAATCAGGTGGTGATTGTTTGCGGCGAAACCGGTTCCGGTAAAACCACCCAATTGCCCAAGATTTGCTTGGCGGCGGGGCGCGGTCAGACCGGTTTTATCGGCCATACCCAACCCCGACGTATTGCCGCGCGCACGGTAGCGGATCGGATTGCTGAAGAGCTGGGCGAAAAAGTCGGGCAGTCGGTCGGCTATAAAGTGCGTTTTCATGACAAAACCCATGATCAGTCATTGGTTAAGCTGATGACCGACGGCATTTTGTTGGCCGAATCACAAAATGATCCTTTTTTGAATCAATACGATACCCTGATTATTGATGAGGCGCATGAGCGCAGTCTTAATATAGATTTTCTATTGGGCTATTTGAAATGGCTGTTGCCGAGGCGTAAAGATTTAAAAGTCATCATTACCTCGGCGACGATTGATCCGCAGCGTTTTTCCAAGCATTTTGACGATGCGCCGATTATCGAAGTATCCGGCCGTACCTATCCGGTAGAAATTCGCTATCGTCCGATAGAGTTGATTGAAGAAGATGATGAGACTTCAGCGGATTTGCAACAGGGCATTTTGGATGCGGTGCAAGAGTTACAGCGTGATTTACCCGGTGATATACTGGTTTTCCTGAACGGCGAAAAGGAAATCAAGGAAACTTCCGATTCCTTGCAGAAAACCTTCGGCAGCCGCTTTGATGTTTTACCCTTGTATTCCAAACTCAGCGTTCGCGAACAGGAGGAGGTTTTTAAAACCGGCGGTCGCGTGAGAATCGTGCTGTCCACCAACGTAGCGGAAACCTCATTAACAGTACCCGGCATTCGTTGTGTGATCGATAGCGGCCATGCCCGAATCAGTCGTTATAGTCATCGCAGTAAAATTCAACGTTTGCCCATTGAAAAAGTCTCTCAAGCCAGCGCCAATCAACGGGCGGGGCGTTGCGGTCGGGTTGCGGAAGGGATTTGCATTCGACTTTATTCGGAAGATGATTTTAAAGCGCGACCGGAATTTACCGAACCGGAAATATTACGCACTAATTTATCCTCGGTCATTTTGCAAATGACATCGCTAAAGCTGGGCGATATCGAAGACTTTCCATTTGTAGAACCGCCTGAAGATAAAATGATTCGGGATGGTAAAAACACCTTACATGAAGTCAACGCGCTGGATAAACAAGGCAAGCTGACCGAGGTGGGCAAGCAATTGGCCAAGCTTCCGACTGATCCGAAACTGGCGCGTATGTTATTGGCGGCGGATAAATTTAATTGTTTATCGGAAGTCTCCATTATTGTCGCAGCTTTGAGCATACAAGACCCACGCGAAAAGCCGGTCGATAAAGTGCCGCAGGCGGAAAGCAAACACGCCCAATTCCGGGCGGATAATTCAGATTTTTTATCGCTTTTCAATTTATGGAATCATTACCAGGATAAAAAGAAGCATCTATCCAATAATAAATTGCGTAAATTCTGTAGGGATAATTTCCTGTCTTATATCCGCATGCGCGAATGGCAGGATATACACACCCAGATTATGCAGGTAATTAAAGGAGAGATGCAATTGCGACCGAATATCGTACCGGCAGGATACGCGGAAGTTCATTGCGCTTTATTGCCGGGGCTGTTGTCGAATATCGGTTTTCGCCATGAACAATATGAATATTTGGGCGCCCGGAATTTAAAGTTCTTTATCTTTCCCGGTTCCGGGCAGCATAAAGTGAGGCCGAAGTGGCTGATGGCCGCCGAGCAAGTGGAAACTTCTAAAGTTTATGCCCGCAATGTGGCGATGGTGGAGCCGGATTGGATAGAGAAATCGGCTGAACATTTGGTTAAACGTAGCTACTATGATCCGCATTGGGAGAAAAAAGCCGGACGTAGTGCGGTTTATGAACGTATCTTGCTGTATGGTTTGACCTTGCAGGCCAAACGTAAAATCCCTTACGAAAATGTTGACCCGAAAGGGGCGCGGGAAATATTTATTCGCTGCGGGTTGGTTTCTCAGGACTACCATACCAATGCGCCGTTTTTTAAAGCCAATCAGAAGTTGTTGGAAGAAGTCGGTTATATTCAGCATAAAGGCCGCCGGGTGGATTTGGTGGAAGATGAAGAATGGCTTTATCAATTTTATGATCAAAAATTGCCGGAAACAGTGGTTAACGGCATTACTTTGGATCAGTGGCGTAAAAAGGCCGAGAAAAAAGAGCCGAAAATTTTGTTTTTAACGAAGGAAGATTTAACCCGTTCACATGATGAGCATGTCAGCGATTGGGATTTTCCGGATGTTAAAAAATTGGGCGACCTTAAAATTGATCTGCATTATCGTTTCGACCCCGGACACGATGAAGACGGGGTGACGGCGATCATACCGGTGCATCAATTGAATCAAATTTTCACACCGCCGTTTGAGTGGCTGGTGCCGGGGATGTTTGAAGAAAAAATCATCGCCTTGATGAAGGGCTTGCCCAAACATTTGCGCAAACATTTTGTACCGGTGCCGCAGACAGCCAAACAATGTTTAGAGATAGAGCCAGACTTTAAAGGCAATATGTTTGAATGGTTAAGCAAGCGCTTACGGCAATTAACCGGCGAGTCTATCCCGTTGAACGAATGGAACACGGAGGGGTTGCCTGACCATTTGAAAATGAATTTCCGGGTGGTGGATGAAAAAGGCAAAGCATTAGGATACGGACGCCAACTTGTTCAATTACAAGCGCAGTTCGGCGAGCAGGCCGGCGATAGTTTCGATCAATGGGCGGCGGATGAATTGAATTACTCGGATTGTGTGGATTGGGTGTTTGATGACTTGCCGGAAACCTGGAAATTTATCCAAAAAGGCCAGGAATTTATCGGATTTCCGGCCTTGATTGATGAAAAAGACTCGGTGGCGGTGCGTATTTTAGATACCCGCGAAAAGGCGGATTTTCAACATCAACAAGGTTTGATACGGTTGTTTCAACTGCAATGCCGAAAAGAAAGCCGTTATTTGCAAAAAAATTTACCGATTAAAGCGTCAACGGCGGTGAGTTACGGGCAATTAAAAGCACATCCGTTTTTAAAGCGGGCGGGCGGCGATTTAAAAACAGATGTGGTTGACAGAATTTTTGCCGAAGTGTTTCTGACCGCTACTCCGATACGCCATGAAGCGCAATTCAGGGCGCGTATACAAAGCGAAAAAAGCCAATTAATGACGGCAGCCAATGAAATGGGGGGCGTGTTGGATGACATTATGGAGTACTACCAGCAAATACGGCAGCATTTGAAAAGACCGGGCGTCAGTCCTGATTTAAGCGCTGATATAGCGGAACAAATCAGTTTAATGTTGTATAGCGGTTTCATGCTTCATACGCCCTTAGCGCAATTAAAAGCGGTTCCGCGTTATTTAAAAGCGATTTTATATCGTTTGGAAAAACAAAAATTTGATGCGGCGAAAATGCAGGAATTACAACGGTTTTGGTTGCGGTTTTGGAATGAGGCAAAAAAAAATGCCGATAATGAATTGTTAATGCCGGAACTCCAACAATTCCGCTGGAGTCTGGAAGAGTTTAGAGTTTCATTATTCGCCCAGCAATTAAAGACCGCTTATCCGGTATCGGCCAAGCGCTTGGAAAAAGCATGGGATGAGAGTCATTAATCGTTATGATACCAATTCGAGATACTGCGCCTTGCCATTCCAGAGCTTATGTGACCTGGACAATCATGTTAATTTGTACGCTGATTTTTATCGCCATGCAGTTTTTACAGCATGGTTTGCAGCGACAAATACTTTATTTTTACGGAATGGTGCCGATACGCTACGCCGACCCGCAATGGGCGTATAGCTTCGGTTTGCCGCCGGACGGCTATTTATCGTTTGTCACCAGCTTGTTTTTGCATAGCGATTGGTACCACATCATATCCAATATGATTTTTATGTGGATTTTCGCCGACAATGTTGAAGATGCCATGGGGCGCTGGCGATTTTTGATATTTTATTTGCTGTGCGGCATTCTGGCGACTTACTTGCAGTGGTGGAATGATCCGCGATTAGCCATACCGGTGGTTGGCGCTTCCGGCGCCATTGCCGGGGTTTTAGGCGCTTACTTTTTTCTGTTTCCGCAAGCTAAGGTGATTGTGTTAATCCCGATCTTGTTTTATCCCTTGTTGTTTGACGTGCCGGCCATTGCCTTTTTGGGGTTTTGGGTGATTATGCAAATGGAAAAAGCGTCGACATCGACTTTTTTTGCTGAAGCCACCACAAATATTGCACTGTGGGCGCATTTAGGCGGGTTTATTGCCGGTGCTGTGTTACACCCGTTATTTATTAAGAGGAAAAAAGCCTTGCCTGAATAAAGTCGCTTAAAATATTCACATTTTTAACCGCGAGTAAAGAAGCCTTGTCTGACTTTGTGACTGGTTTAAAAAAAACTCATTTATATTGAGCTGGGGTCATCCCCTTTTTTTATAAAACGACTATAGTTTCTAGAAGGGGGAATTTATTCATTAAAATGAGATTCCGGTAAGGGTTAAAAGTTATTTACGATACTTAAATGAATATTCTGGTAATTGATAGAGTCAAACTGTTTCAAAAAATTATTGCCAGTGTGTTGGATAATACTGAGATAATTTATGAATTTGCTGAAACAGGTCAACAAGCTCTGCAATTATTGGAAATAAAGGAGTATGACATCGTTTGCGTTTCCATGTATCTTGATGATATGGATGCGATTATTTTTACCCAATCCGTGCGTAAAATCGAAGCCTATTCTTATACCCCCATCATTTTATTCACTTCAGATGAGTCGGATAGCGTCGCAAAAAGCGCTATGAAATCCGGTATTATCGATATTTTTGAAAAAAAGAATGTCGACCAACTGGTTAACTTCATTCGCCGTATCGGCGCACAAAGCAACAAACTGAGCGGGCGGGTGCTGTATATTGAAGACACTGCATCGCAACGTATGTTGGTTGTGGAAATGTTGAGCGAATTTGGTCTTAAGGTCGATGACTTTGCCGGCGGAGAAGAAGCCTTTAACGCTTTTACCCAAAATGAATACGATTTGGTTATTACTGATGTCATTTTGGACGGTAGCATGAGCGGAGTCACATTGGCTAATAAAATCAGAAGATTAGATGGCCCTAAAGGCGATACGCCGATTCTGGCGGTGACTGCTTTTGATAATATTTCCCGGCGAATAGGTTTATTTCATCTGGGTATAAATGATTACGTTATCAAACCGGTTGTTGAAAGGGAGTTGTTTGCTCGCATCAAAAGTTTGATTGAAAGTCGCCGTTATTTATTGGAAATGCATAAGGAGAGAAAAGCGGCAATGGATGCTAATGCGGCGAAAAGCGAATTTTTGTCATTGATGAGCCATGAAATACGCACGCCGATGAATGCCGTAATCGGTATGTTACATTTGGTATTACAAACGGATTTAAATGATAAGCAAAAAAATTACATCAATAAAGCGCATTATTCTGCCGAGAATTTACTGGGCATTATTAACGATATTTTGGACTTTTCCAAAATCGAGGCCGGTAAATTAGAGTTGGAGCATAATGCTTTCAAACTTCAGGATGCTGTTGATAATTTGATGACGGTTGTCGGAGTCAAAGCAAAGGAGAAAGGAATCAAGATTAAAATAAAAATAGCCGATGTCGTTCCTGAAGTATTGGTCGGCGATCCATTACGTTTGACTCAGGTGCTGATGAATTTAGGTAGTAATGCCGTTAAGTTCAGCGATATCGATGATCAAATCACGATTAAAATTGGTTTGCAGAAGAAAACCGATGAGCAAATCGAGTTATTGTTTTCAGTACATGATAACGGCATAGGAATGTCGGAGAAACAACAAGAACAGCTGTTTAAATCATTTTCACAAGCGGACAGTTCGACGACTCGAAAGTATGGCGGCACCGGTTTGGGCTTGTTTATTTCCAAAAAAATCACCCAAATGATGGGAGGCGATATTTGGGTGGAAAGCGAACATGGCGTCGGCAGTACTTTTTACTTCAGCGTTGCGTTTAACAAACGCGCAGAAGGCGGTAAAGACGAAGTGCAAGCTGTCCACACGATTGATTCAAAAATTGATCAGGCGATAGCTTGTTTATATGGGGCTAAAATACTGTTGGTCGAAGATAATGAAATTAATCAGGAAATAGCTATTGATTTATTGCAAATGAATGGAATGGCGGCGGAAAAAGCCAACAACGGTGAGGAAGCATTGAAGTTGTTGCAAGAAAAGGATTACGATGGCGTATTAATGGATATTCAAATGCCGATATTGGATGGCTATCAAGCGACTCAAAAAATTCGTCAGCAAGATAAATTTAAAGATTTACCGGTGATCGCAATGAGCGCTAATGCAATGAAGGAAGATATAGAAAAAGTATTAGCGGTGGGCATGAACGATCACATCGCTAAACCTTTCGAGCCGGATATTATGCTGTTAAAAATGGCTAAATGGATTAAGCCGAGGCACTAAGTTTTTATTGGCTCACTTCCATGTGAGCGGCAGTTCTCAGTTCTTAATAAATTACGGCTGGTTCGCCTGGAGCGGCAATAATTTCACCGATAGCAAAAACTTGTTCGCCGGATTGTTGCAATGAGGCCATGGCTTGTTCTTGATGTTCAGCATCAACGCAAACAATCATGCCGATGCCACAGTTAAAGGTCGTCAACATATCAGCCTGCGAGATATTGCCTTGTTCCTGTAACCATTGAAAAACAGCCGGTAATTCCCAGCTTGATAAATCAATTTTCGCGCTTAATCTTTCGGGTAAAACGCGCGGCAGATTTTCAGTAATCCCACCGCCGGTTATATGGGCCAAAGCATGAACCGGTGTTTTCTCCAATAAAGCCAATAAGGATTTGACATAAATCCGAGTTGGCTCCAATAAGGCTGCGGCTAAGCTTGTATCCGCCATTGTTTGATTTAAATCTGCGTTACTGCGTTCTAAAATTTTGCGGATTAAAGAATAACCATTGGAATGCGGGCCGGATGAGGCGATGCCGATTAATTTGTCTCCGGCTTTAACTTGGCTGCCGTCGAGAATTTCATTTTTTTCGACGATGCCCACGCAGAAACCGGCTAAATCATATTCGCCGTCGGCATACATACCCGGCATTTCAGCCGTTTCGCCGCCGACTAAAGCGGCTCCGGCTAATTCACAGCCTTTGCCGATGCCTTCTACGACTGCGGCGGCGGTATCCACATCTAATTTGCCGGTAGCGAAATAATCGAGGAAGAATAAAGGTTCAGCGCCTTGAACGATAATGTCGTTGACGCACATGGCGACCAGGTCGATACCTACGGTGTTATGAATGCCTAGTTCCAAGGCTAATTTTAATTTGGTGCCTACGCCGTCAGTGCCGGAAACCAAAATAGGGTTTTTATAACGATCTAACGGCAGTTCGAACATTGAGCCGAACCCGCCGAGGCCGGCCATGACGCCAGGGGTACGGGTTTTGGCGGCAATGGGTTTAATTCTATCAACCAGTTCGTTGCCGGCTTCAATATCAACGCCGGCGCTTTTATAATTTAGACTTTGACGGTTATCTTCACTCAATGTTTTGATCTCTTGCTAAAGTAAATAGTAAAAATACCGATATTTTACTATAGAACAAGAAAATAGCTTGTACCTTTTGAAGTATGGCCATCGTAAAAAAACAAAATTTAAACTCTTTGGAATTTGTAGTGAAAAAACATAAATGGAACAAACTGCTTTTTCAGCTTGCCGTGGCATCTTCGGTATTGTTTTATCATATTGGCGTATATGCTGTGGAAGTTGAAGGCTTGTTTGAGGTGGAGCTGATAGCGGAAAGCCGTCAGCCGCAACACCGTCATCAAACTATCAAAAAAGCCTTGGGAATTGTTTTAACCCGAGTGATTGCCGAAGATGAACCTTTGCAATTGGATGTGGCGCAAAAAATGTTGAACCATGCGCAAAATTTTCTGATGCGTTATCAATATTCATTAGCGCCGGGCGGCGGACGAAGTAACGATAAAGCCCGATTGATGCGGATGATTTTCAATGATGCGCAGATTATGAATCTCCTGCGTATCAGCGAGATAAAGGTTTGGAATAACATCAGACCAAAAACCTTGTTTTGGTTAGTCGTGGAACAAAATAATCAACGCCGATTTTTCAATCCCGATAAAATGGCTGATTTAGATAATGCCTTAAATCAAGCCAGCCGAATTAAAGGCGTACCGATTATTCTTCCCATGTTGGATTTAGAAGAACGCAACAAAATTTCCGTTAGCGAAGCTTTAAGCGCTAATTCCGACCGATTGCTTTTTGTTTCAGAACGCTATGATGTGGTTTCCGCGTTATCAGGCCGTTTAGTTGATCATGGACATTGTTGGTCGGCGGAATGGGCTTTGTTTTTCGATGAAGCTATCACACAATGGGTCAGTCCTTGTTCTGCTTTAAACGAAGCGATGCTGAAAGGCGTCGACGGGGTTTATCGAGTGTTAGCTCGGTATTATTCGGCTAAACCGTTGCTGAAATAAGGATAACGAAGTAAAAAAAATATGCCCATTATTCAACCCCATATCAGTGAAAAAATTGAACATCAAGTGTCGAAAAAACACATGGTGCGTCAATTAAAGAAATTATTGCCTAAGCATTGTGTTTTATCTGAGCCTGAGCAATTAAGACCGTTTGAATGTGATGCTTTGTCAGCTTATCATTGTGTGCCTTGGTTGGTGGTGTTGCCTGAGACTACGGCGCAGGTTCAGGAAATTTTGGCGCTGTGCTATCGTTTGGGGGTTCCGGTGGTGGCAAGGGGGGCGGGAACCGGCTTGGCGGGCGGTGCGATTCCTTTAGATAACGGCGTCTTAATCAGCTTGGCGAAATTCAACCGGATTTTAGAGATTGATTCTGCAAACCGGTTGGCCGTTGTTGAGCCGGGGGTGACCAATTTATCCATTTCTGAGGCGGTTGCTGGGTGCGGCTTGTATTATGCGCCGGATCCTTCTTCGCAAGTTGCCTGTACGATAGGCGGCAATGTGGCGGAAAATTCCGGCGGCGTGCATTGTTTGAAATATGGCTTGACCACCCATAATGTTTTACGGATTAAATTGATTTGCATGGATGGTGAATTGGTGACTATCGGTAGTCATGCCTTGGATAATCCCGGTTACGATTTATTATCCTTGTTGACCGGTTCGGAAGGGATGTTGGGGGTTATTGTTGAAGTGACGGTGAAGTTATTGCCGATTCCTGAATTTGCGCAAGTCATGATGATCGCTTTCAATGAGATTGAAAAAGCCGGCGCTGCGGTGGCGTCAATTATTGCTGAGGGTTTGATTCCAGCCGGATTGGAAATGATGGATAAAACCACCATTCATGCGGTGGAAAACTTTGTTCATGCCGGTTATCCGATGGATGCGGAGGCCATTTTATTGTGTGAAATGGATGGAATGCGGATTCAGGTGGAAATTGACCTGCAAAAGGTTGAGCGATTAATGCGCGATATGGGAGCAACATCGATACGAATGGCTCATAGCGAACAAGAACGGCAACGGATGTGGGCGGGTCGGAAATCCGCATTTCCGGCTGTCGGACGCATTTCCGCTGATTATTATTGTATGGATGGTACGATTCCCAGACATCAATTAGCGCTGGTGTTAAAAGAAATCTCTGCGCTTTCTGAAAAATTCGGATTAACCGTCGCCAATGTGTTTCATGCCGGTGACGGTAATTTACATCCACTTATACTCTATAACGCATCAATAGCGGGCGAACTGGAAAAAGCCGAACAGTTAGGGGGCGAGATTCTAAAATTGAGCATTCAGGTCGGCGGGACGATTACCGGCGAGCATGGCGTAGGCGTAGAGAAAATCAATCATATGTGTTATCAATTTCAAGAAAGCGAGTTAGCGGTTTTTCACGGTATTAAACTGGCTTTTGATGAGAAGGGCTTATTGAATCCCGGTAAGGCGGTGCCGAGCCTGGCGCGCTGCGCTGAATTCGGGGCTATGCATGTGCATGATGGGCAGTTGCCGTTTCCTGAATTAGAAAGGTTTTGATTAATCAGGCTTGTGCAACAGGAATGTTGCACAGAGCTATGCGGATGTATTGACGCGTCCTGATTAATATCGCTTCATAAAAAACTAACCCAGTAGAATAACGGTCGTTGCATAAGCGCCGCCGTATGTGACTAAAAAGTACAGTAAAGAAATCACGCAACCTGCGGCAGCGTTAATTCCGAGTACTTTTTTGACAATATAGGCAACTGCGGCGAAGTCCCACAATGTGAGTATAATCATCAGTATATAACTGAGTTCATGATCGGAAATAGTTAACCAGACCATAGTCGGCACAACAAATATAGCAATCACGTTTTCCACGAACAATATCGCTGAAGTGACTTGCACATAAGAGTGCGCAGATCGATTTAGCGTTAAAACAATAAACGAAAAAAACAAGGTCAGTGAGGTTTCCAGAATGACTTCGAAAATCGCTTCATGGATATCAATCATGTTAAGTTGAATAAACAACTCCAGGAAAAAATAAAACCATAAATTTTGCTGAAAAAATTTCACCGAACGCGGTAAATCGAGAGGGTTTACTCCAAACCAGCATAATGGTAAATAATGCTTGTAACTGTTCATAATGGCCTAAATGATCTATGTGTATTGTTGTTAACTGGGTTCGGTTAAATCGTTTTGCACATTATAAGTAGTCAAATGATCATCTTGTTGATGAGTCACTTGGTCATTTAAGGATTGCACCAAGTCTTTACATTGTTCTTGCAGCGCGGCAATTTTAGTTCTAATTTTTTTGTTTTTAGTGATCGGCGTTTTGATCGGGAGCAATATGCGCCAAAAGGTGAGTCCTTGTTCAAACAAACCCGCCAGGTTTTCAGGTTGATTCATTTTCTTTTGTTTTTCAAGCAGTCGTCCGCTGATAAAAGAGGCGTGGACTTTGCTCAATATCATGTGGGTGGGAACGATGACCGATAGTAGCGTAAACAGGATAATCGGCCCCATAATGGGATCAAAAAACAAATCAATGACGCCGATTTTGACTTCGGCGATTAAAATCATCATCACGATCAAACCCAACACAATTAAAGTGCTCATCGCCGATCTTTCTTTCCATAGCGAGATGGCGCCTTCCACTTCCTCCTCAACGTCGGATTCTAAATATTTGATGCTTTGATCAAGCGAATCCAGTACCCGGTAAGAGCGGTCGGCGCCCAGCTGAGAAATTCGTCTGTCGATAATCGAAGTATCATGGTCATCGGTTAGAATGACAAACTCACCGGTATTGATGCCCATGGTCGCCAAACGTCTTTGCCAGGATGAAACGATTTCATAGGTTTTTTGTTCATTCAAGCTGATTTCAGAATGATCAATCACATACAAGAATTTATTGGAGTCTTGGTTTTCTCTAATGCTGTCAATAACATGCTCAATTAAAGAAGCTTCGGCGTCAAATAAGTCGGTAAAAACCAGTACTAAGTCCGACATACCGATAATACGCGAGCTTAATAAAGTAATAACCGGGTTATCCGGTTCTGTGCCTAATACCGGCGTATCGACCAATAACTTACCTTGTAAAGCGTCGCTGTTGACCGTCATTAACTCCAGGTAACTGTTGATATTTTGTCCTTCGCCTTTTTTGACTTGCTCCAGTTCATTGCTGACTTGATAAAAAGGAAGCCTATGATCGGCGTCCAAAGCTGTCCCCGGCAATGTTGCCGTGCTTTCCTGGCGTGTGTATTGATGGACGGTGTACTTGTAGCTGGTTGAATTAAGCCGCGTACCTAAATAACGGTTAATAAAATCATTTTTCGCCGCAGAATGCCCGCCCAGCGTACTAATGATGGGCCACCAGGAAGTTTTTCGCGCGGTGGTTTCATCTTGATCGATTAATCCTAAATCAAATTCGAGTTGATCCAATTCATGGAAAACCTGAGTTGCCTTTTGTAGAACCGGGCTACCGGCTGCAAAACTTTTTTCCAGATTAATCAGATGTTTGCTTACTATTTTTTCAGCCATCCGTATTAAACCTATTTTTATTAGAGTTATTTTTTATGTTAGAAAATTTAAAACATCAAATTGAATGTGAGTATACACCGAGCGCCGCTAAGAATGAATCTCTCAGGTAAATTTTTTTAAACAAAGATCATTTACCCATTGAGGCGTTTATCCCCGAATTGCTAAAATGGTTTGACGGTTGCCAAGATAATGATGGCTATTAAAAAAAACACCGGGATCTCATTAATCCACCGAAAATAAATATGGCTATGGCTATTTCTGTCATGTTTAAAATCTAATAGCCATTTTCCGCAAACAATATGGTATATAATAAGCAGAACGAGCAGGCTTAATTTAATGTGTAGCCATAAACCTTGACTATACATTTGCCAGGCATAATCCATCAGCATCCAGACGCCAAAGATTAAAGTTAATACCATTCCGGGCGTCATGATTCCAAAATAGAGTTTTCTTTCCATAATTTTAAAACGTTCATGGCTAATGGGGTCATCACTCATTGCGTGATAAACAAACAAGCGCGGCAAATAAAATAAACCGGCAAACCAGGTGACCATGAAAATTAAGTGCATTGCTTTAAGCCATAGCATTTTTTATTCCTTTCAAAATTCAATTTAGCGGTAATCCGCGTAAAAATAAGACCCAACTATATACAGCATTATGCAATTTGATCAACTGGATTTAGCGGAGCCTTTGTTACTCGCAGTAAAAGACAAAGGCTACCAACAACCGACACCTATACAGCAACAAGTTATACCCCTGATTTTGCAGGGGAAAGATGTGTTGGCGGGCGCACAAACCGGCACCGGGAAAACGGCGGCCTTTGTTTTGCCTCTACTACAATTACTTTACAGCCAGGCAATGCCCGGCAGACCGCGTCCGATTAGGGTGTTGATCCTCGTTCCAACTCGGGAATTAGCGATTCAGGTCTATGATAATATCAAAATCTATGCCGAACATTTGCCGTTATGGACGGAAACGGTCTTTGGCGGTGTGAATATTAATAGTCAAATTAAGCGTTTGCAAAGAGGCTCAGATTTATTAGTGGCGACGCCCGGTCGATTATTGGACTTGCTTTATCAAAAACAAGTGAGTTTACAGGAGGTCAATCATTTTGTGTTGGATGAAGCCGATCGTATGTTGGATATGGGATTTATCCGCGATATTCATAAAATCATGGCCTATTTGCCGAAAAGCAGACAAAATCTGATGTTTTCCGCCACTTACAGCCGTGAAATTAAGTTGTTGGCGGGTGAAATATTAGTGAACCCGATAGAGGCGGCGGTTGATCAGCAAAACGCCGCCGCCAATACCGTCAAACAAAAGATTTACCCAATAAAAAAAGAAAACAAACGCGAATTAATTTCGTGGTTAATTGGCGATGGACAATGGCGGCAAGTGCTGATTTTCGTCAGAACCAAACATGGCGCAGACCGCTTATGTAAACAATTACAAAATGATGGCATACGCTGCGCCGCGCTACACGGCAATAAATCTCAGGGAGCTCGTAATCGGGCGTTGGCGGCATTTAAACAAAACGAAATCATTGCATTAGTAGCGACCGACATCGCGGCAAGAGGTTTGGATATTATTGAGCTGCCTCATGTGGTGAATTATGATTTACCACAGGTTGCTGAAGATTATGTGCATAGAATAGGGCGCACCGGACGGGCGGGAGTTAAAGGTGAGGCTATTTCATTAGTTTCGGCGGAAGAAGCGCATTTATTGCATGCAATCGAGAAATTAATCAATAAGAAAATTCTCCGAGTGGAGGATACCGGTTTTGAAAGCGTTTCTTTAGAATTGGCAAAGAAGCCATCCAAATCGTCGACCAAGCCGAAAAAGCCTCAAATTAATAAGCCGCGTAAACAACGCACAAAATCCAATAAACCGGCGGTAAAAAGGAAGCCTTCAAGTAATAACAAGCGCAGAGGCGATAAAGCTAATGTGAACCGGGGTTGATGACCGGGCAATGAGTTATCGCGTCAAACATAATTGTTGCAAAGCCCATTGCACATGCTCTTGCACCAATTCTGAAGGATGATGTAATCGGTTTTGCAAAGCAGTAACCGTTGCAGCGCTGTTTTTGCTATTGCCCAGAGCGACCGCAATATTGCGCAGCCAACGGATATGACCGATGCGTCGTATCGCTGAGCCTTCGGTGTTTTTCAGAAATTCTGATTCCGTCCAATTAAATAAAGTTACAAGTTCAGCCGTATTCAAGTTGTGCCGGGGACTGAAATCCTTTTCCGGGGTCAGTTTGGCGAAGCGGTTCCAGGGACAAATTAATTGGCAATCATCGCAACCGTAAATGCGGTTGCCTAACATTGGACGGAATGGTTCCGGAATAGCGCCGTGCAGCTCAATGGTCAGATATGAAATACAACGCCTGGCATCCACTTGATAAGGCGCGACGATGGCTTGTGTCGGGCATATATCCAGGCAAGCGCGACACTTTCCGCAATGCGCCGTGGCGGCTGGGTCAGAGGCTAACGGCAAATCGGTATAAATTTCCCCCAAAAAAAACCAGGAACCGGCCTTACGATTGATCAAATTGGAATGTTTGCCTATCCAGCCTAAACCGGCTTTTTCAGCAATGGCCTTTTCCAGTACCGGCGCGCTGTCCACAAACACTCGATAACCGTAATCGCCAATATGCTGTTGGATTTTGTACGCCAGTTTTTGCAAGCGCTGGCGCATTAATTTATGGTAATCGCGACCTAAAGCATAGCGGGAAATAAAGGCTTGTTCCGGAGTTTCCAGAGTGCTTTCCATTTCAGAGTGGGATTCGGGAAGATAATCCATCCGAACTGAAATAATGCTGAGGGTATTTTCCTGTAGCAGGGCGGGGCGGCTGCGTTTCAGGCCGTGTTTGGCCATGTAGTTCATTTCACCTTGATAGCCTTTATTCAGCCAGTTATGCAGGTGAATTTCCGCTTCGCTTAGATTTGTATCAGTGATGCCGACTTGCTGAAAACCTAATTCTTGTCCCCATTGATTGATTAGAGAGACTAAGTCATGCATGAATTACGATGAGGAAGTGAAAGAGCAATAACTCTGTTGGGTGAGAAATGAATCCCGTCCATAATGAGCATGATAATCTTGCTTAAACCCAAACGTTTGGGATGGGGTATATATCCCATCCCGCCTGTTGATATATCTATTGAATAATCTGTTCGCCTTGTAACTGAGCAATAATTTGCTCAAGAGATTGTTCATCGCTATTGATAGTCAAATCAGCTAATTCGCTGTCGCAATCAACGCAAATGGTCACCAGGCCGGCGTTTTTAATCACCGGAATCAAAACCGCTAAATTATCGCCTTGATGCTCAAGGATGGTCGCGGCGTGACCGCTGTCGAACAATTTACGCTCCAATTGATAAGCGCTGTTTAATGCCTGGCTTCCAGTCAAAGAAATGACCGCCGGTTTTTGGTTGAAACGGGCGGCGCGTTCTTCCGGCGTTACATGGGTGAAAGTGCTTTCATCGGCAATCCCGGTGATCATGCCTGCGCCGACAGTCACGTTGCTTAAACGGTCGATGATGATGAATGATCCTGTGCCTTTATTAACGGAATAAGGATCAAAAACCACCGGCGCATTGACTGAGACTTTACAGGAAGCAATTTCATTCAGCTTGATATCGTCTGCTGAATGCTGTTCCAGCGTGTTTACATCGATACGGTGATGAATGCTGGATACTGAGCCGGAGACGCTGCGGGTGGCTAATTTAATGGTATATTGACGACCCGGGGTTAAGGCTTTTTCAGTCATCCAAACGATGGTGGCGTCAAATTGATCAGAAATTATTGCTTCATGCGGCGATTTTGCGACAATCAAATCGCCGCGGCTGATGTCAATTTCATCTTCCAGGGTCAGCGTTACCGCCATCGGTGCGAATGCTTTTTCCAGATCGCCTTCATAAGTGACGATGGATTTGATTTTGCTGGATTTACCGGAAGGCAGGGCGGTTACTTCATCGCCTTGATGAAAGACGCCGGAAGCTATGGTGCCGCAGAAACCGCGGAAATCAAGGTTTGGTCGGTTGACGTATTGCACCGGGAAGCGAGCATCGGTGAAATTATGGTCATCGCCTATTTGGATGGAGTTTAATAAATCCATCATTGGTTTGCCGGTGAACCACGGCATGTTTTCGCTGGGATTGACTACATTATCGCCGTTTAATGCAGAGATCGGCATAAAATGAATATCCTGCAAATTCAGGTTGGCGGTAAAATCCAGATAATCTTGCTTGATTTGTTCGAATACCTGTTCGCTAAAGTCCATCAAGTCCATTTTGTTAATAGCGACGATAATATGCTTAATGCCCAGTAATGAAGCAATGAAACTGTGACGTTTGGTTTGCGTTTGTACGCCGTAACGAGCATCGATCAAGATAACCGCTAAATCGCAAGTGGATGCTCCGGTCGCCATGTTGCGGGTGTATTGCTCATGCCCGGGCGTGTCGGCAATAATGAATTTACGGGTAGAGGTGGAAAAATAACGGTAGGCGACATCAATAGTGATGCCTTGTTCTCTTTCCGCTTGCAGTCCGTCAACCAGTAAGGCGAGGTCAACTTTACCGGCGCCGGTGGTGCCGGATTTAACACTGTCGGCTTGAACAGCGGCCAATTGGTCTTCATAAATCATTTTAGAGTCGTGCAATAAGCGACCGATCAAGGTGCTTTTGCCGTCGTCAACATTGCCGCAGGTTAAAAAGCGTAATAATTCTTTACGTTCGTGTTGCGCCAGATAGGCGTTAATGTCTGAACTAATAAGGTCTGATTGGTGAGACATGATGTTTCTGAGTTCCTATAATTATGTTGCTGTATGGGGATACCGATTAGAAATAACCTTCGCGTTTCTTCTGTTCCATGGAACCTGCTTGGTCATGGTCAATTAAACGGCCTTGTCTTTCCGAGGTGGTGGTCAGCAACATTTCCTGAATGATTTCAGGTAAGGTGGTCGCTTCAGATTCAACCGCTCCGGTTAACGGATAGCAGCCTAAAGTTCTAAAGCGGACTTTCTTCATTTCAATTTTGTCTTCCGGGTCTATCGGCATACGATCATCATCAACCATAATCAGCATGCCGTCTTTATTGACGACCGGACGTTCGGCGGCAAAATACAGCGGCACAATAGGAATATTTTCTAAATGTATGTATTGCCAGATGTCCAGTTCCGTCCAGTTTGATAATGGAAAGACGCGTATGCTTTCGCCTTTATCAATTTTACCGTTATAAATATTCCACAGTTCAGGGCGTTGGTTTTTGGGATCCCAGCGATGATTTTTGTCGCGGAAGGAATAAACTCTTTCCTTGGCGCGGGATTTTTCTTCGTCTCGGCGGGCGCCGCCGAAGGCCGCGTCGAATTGATATTTATTCAACGCTTGTTTTAGGGAGTCGGTTTTCATCACATCAGTATGTTTTTTACTGCCGTGGGTGAATGGGCCGATGCCTTGTTCAACGCCGTCTTCGTTAATGTGAACCAGTAATTCCAAACCTAAGTCTTTGACCAGGTTGTCGCGGAAGGAAATCATTTCTTTGAATTTCCAGGTGGTGTCCACATGCAGCAATGGAAACGGCGGAACGCCCGGGTGAAAGGCTTTCATGGCAAGGTGCAACATGACAGCAGAGTCTTTACCAATCGAGTACAACATGACCGGTTTCTCAAATTCGGCCGCGACTTCCCGGATGATGTGAATACTTTCAGCTTCAAGCTGTTTTAAATGGGTTAATTTATAATCAGTCATTAATATGCTCGGACTACTGCTAATTTTATTGAAATCAATTATTGTAAAGCGAATGACTTTGAATTACCAGATGCAAAACGATGAAGACGTATGAATTTTTTTTAGTTTTGTAATGTCATATCGCTTAACTGATTGGGAGAAGTGATATGTGGAATAAAAAATTGAGTTATCTACTGGCCTTTTTTTCGATATTGCTGATTTTATATGCGGATTTTGCGATGGCGGGGCCGGGCGCTATTATTAAGGAAGCTGGCAAAACATTTTGGGGTAAAGTGATTTTTATCGGTTTTGCCTTATTTTTTGCGCCTTTGATTATATGGTTCAGTATAAAACGCTCTATTTTGATCCGCAAAACCCGAAAATTATTGAATATCATTGCAAAGCAAGACCCACGCTATGATTGGATGCGCGTTAAACAACGCGTTACTGAAGTGTTTTATTGGGTGCATTCCGCCTGGGATCAACAAAAAATGCAGTTGGCGGAAGCTTATGTCAGCGAATGGTATCTGCAAAATCAACAATTACAATTGGATAAATGGAGAAGGGATGGTTTGGAAAATATTGTTTCCGATGTCAAAATCAAACGCATGGTTCCGGTATTTGTTTCTTATAGCTCAGTCAATTCGGACAAGAACTGCATTATTGTCGAGATTGAAGCGGAAATGCGTGATTATCTGCAGGAAATAAACAACGGCAAAGTTGTTCAGGGCGATAAAACCTTAGGCGTGGTTACCACTGTTTGGAGCCTTATTTGGGAAGAGGATAACTGGCGCTTGAATATGATCGAAGCCGAAGAGACGGCAATGGATTATTTGCAGGAAAATGATTTTCGGATTCTGCGCCCTAGCCATGCAAATAATTAGCGTAACGGGTTCCGATAGACCGTTTGCCAAAGCAATTATCGGGCGGATGTCGCTGTTTGATCCTCAGGTTTGGATGCCTATTTTCATGTTTTTATGGGCAAACTGAACCAGAATCGGCTGCCTATATCTTTTTCACTGCTAACGCCGATTTGGCCGCCCATTTCTTCAATATAGCGTTTGCTGATAACCAGGCCGATGCCGGTGCCTTCAATCGCGCTTTGCGTCGCTTCAAAGCGCTCAAAAGGGGTGAATAATTTTTCTATTTGTTCGCTGCTTAAACCGTGACCGGTATCTTCAATATTAATGATTAAAAAATTATCGTTTTGTTGTTCTGAAACAATGACTTTGCCATGATCTTTATTATATTTGATAGCGTTGGATAATAAATTGATCAGAATCTGTTTAACAGCCCTGGCGTCGCCCAGAATGTAAAACTCTTTGTCTTGAGCGATTTGATTAATGATTTCCACATTTTTATTAGCCGCCAGCGGTATCGATATTGAAAGACTTTCAGAAAGAATATCGGGAAAGTTATGTTCTCGAATCGTTAATTCCATATTGCCAGACTCAATTTTGGATAAATCCAATACTTCATTGATCAGTTCTAATAGATGTTGACCGGCTTGCAATATTTGATCAATATTGTCGCGCTGTTCTTCATCCAGTTCATCCATCGCGAAAAGTTGCGCAAATCCTAAAATCGCATTCATCGGTGTACGCAGTTCGTGACTCATGCTGGATAAAAACTCAGATTTGGCTCGGTTTGCTTTTTCAGCGCTTTCTTTGGATATGATCAATTCCTGAGTGCGTTCTTTGATTTTTTCTTCCAACCCTTCGTTATAAAGCTTTAATTGTATGTCTCTTTCTTCAATGGTTTTCAGCATATTATTAAAATCGCTGACCAGCTGAGTAAATTCATCCAAATCAACTTTCTCAACCCGCGTCGCATAGTCTCCTTGTTGGGTGATTTGATGAATCGAGTCAATGAAACGGCTAACCGGTTTTAAGATGGCGCGCTGCATCATTTCAGAAAATAGAAACGCAATCATAAACATACATAAAAAAATGGTTAATGCGTCAATCAGATAATTAGAAATATAATTTTTCAGCTTCTGAGTGTCTGATTTGATCAATAAGGTTCCGATTTGTGAATTATCCAGTACAACCGGGCTGTATAGGGTAATGAAATCCTGATCTTCCATAACTTTGTTTGCTGCAATGGCATTGTCTAATTTTGGGGCGGCTTTATGTACTTCAGCAGAATGAATTTCCGCTAAAATATTGCCGTCCAGCGTATAAACAGCTGCAGACACAATTTGTTGAGTGACTTTGAAACTGGAAAGTATTTTTTTTGCTGAAATTTGGTCGTGAAAAGTCAATGAGGCTGTGACATTATAGGAAATCATTGCACTCATCACTTTTAATTCATCCAGCAAATCGTGTTTTTCACGAACGATGTCCTGATAGCCAAGAATCAACAAATGGGCAATTGATGATAAAGTGCCTACAATAAGAATCGCTTCACGAATCTTTACTCTGAGGGAAGATGTTTTAAAAAGCATTAGAACCTCGTTTTTGCTTCATTCGACAATGATTGCAAGCGCTAACAAAGCGGAACGTATTTGAATATTCGCTCGTTTAGCCTTTTCATAATTGATAAAAAGTTTGAGTTTACCTTCTAAATAACGTAGCTCTATCATTCCGCCATTGCGGGAAAAATCCTCAATATCACTGACCAATAAAGTATTCATAGGAAACTGTTCCAACACTGTTGTAATCGGTTTAGGGTAATCATGACCGATAAATAAAATATGACAATGTGTTTTTATCGGAGCCGGAGTCTCTAATTCCATGACTTTTACCGGTTTTTGATAAACCCGTTCATTTTCTGCTGTCAAAGCTAATAGTTCTAAAATTTCAGAACTCCCGGCGACACAGAAATTCAGAGGAGAATTATTTTCATTGACGGTATCATCCGACCAACTAGCGTAATAGGCAAATTTAAAGATAAATGCCGCTTTTACTTGCGCCAGCGTTGTTGCATGGGACAAAGGGGGCAAAACAAAAATAAGCAAAAAGATAGTTAATAATGATTTCCATAATGGGATATGCATTATTTTAAAAGCTCCAAGTAACTTTAGCATATACGCTTCTTTCCATTTGACCGGAAACGGAAGCGATAAAGTCTGAAAAATATTCCAATTGTTTAGAACTTAATAAATTTTGACCGATTACCGCGATTTCAACCCCTTCATGCGGTCGCCAGGCGACTCGGCTGTCCAATGTTAATAAATCATTGATTTCATTGCTGAGCAGGTTGTTAAGGTGATGATTGAGATTATCTGTTTTAGAATATTTCAACCACAAATCCCAATCCAAAGAGCGGGTGACTTGCAAAGAAGACTGTAAGGAAAATTTATGATTAAAACCATGAAACTCCTCATGCTCGGATAGATTGACGGCGTTTTTGATATGTAATTCAATATTCTGATAGGCGTAATGACTATTTAATCGCCATTTTTTTAAAACCTGCCAATTCAAGCTTAATTCAGCGCCGTATGATTCGCTGGTCATATTGTTGGAAAAAGCCATTGGTTGAGCGATATATGCGCCCATATCAATCGGCGCGCCCGGTTGAATAGATCTTAAATTGTCATAATCATTGTAAAACAACGCTAAATCGCTGCTGAATGTAGAGCCGGATCGAAAGCGATAGCCAAGTTCATAGGCGATCAGTTCTTCAGAGTTGCGGCCGACTTCTGCATTAATAGATGAAAAAACCGGTTTACCATTATCAAAATTAAAGGGAGTATTGATTTGCGTGCCGCGCTCGCCGCGGGCGGGCGTTCTAACCGAACGGGAGATGCCGCCCCACACGCTATTGGTTTGGTTTGGCGTCCATGTAGCGCGAATACTGGGTTGAATCTCAAAGCCGCTGAAATCGTTATGTTCAAACTTTGAACCAAAGGTTAATTTCAGTTCCTTATCGATTAAAGTCATTTCATCTTGAAAAAATAAGCTGAACAGGTGAACATTGCGTTGGTTCGGATTTGGGATGATTACCGCCGATTTTCCTATATCATCATTGATGAAACGATAGCCTAATCCCCAGATAACTTCATGATCTTGCCATAATGAAAAATTGTGCTGGAAATCTAAATCCAAGGTGTTGTGTTTATGCTTAACCCACGGCGTTTCACGGTCGGCGTAATCATAATAGAGCTGTAATTGTGCGTCGTCGGTTTCATTGATTTGATGCGACCAACGGACAAGCGCATTGCCGCCCAATAAGTGGTTATCATCATGAATCAGCTCATTTTTCAATTCAGCGATGTTCGGCATGATCAGCGATTCGCCGGAGTTGCCTTGATAAATATCGCCTTGAAAAGTCAGTTGGTTGGTTTTGTTTAATTGGCTGTCAATGCGAAATCCGCCGCGCCCCATGCGCCAATCGTCATTAATCGCTTGTTCCCGGTAATCGCTGTTGTTTTCCCTTTCAAAATATTTGGCGTAAAGGCGATAGTGGCTGTCTTCATTAATTTTGCCGCCGTAGCGCATTTCCCCAAATACCCGTTCCTTCGTGCCGCCGCCTGCGGCAAGATAAGCGCCCTGTGTATCGCGCGCTTGTTTGGTGATGATGTTGATGACCCCGTTGACGGCATTAGCGCCCCACAGCGATGCTCCGGAACCGCGAATCACTTCAATGCGATCTATATCTTCCAACAAAGTATCTTGTTCATCCCAATATACGCCGGAGAAAAACGGCGTGTAAACGCTTCGGCCGTCAATTAAAACCAGTAATTTATTGGAGAAACGGCTGGTAAAACCACGTGCTGAAATCGCCCACTTATTGCTGTCAATTTTAGCGACATCAATACCGGGCGCCATGCGTAGCGCATCGGGAATCGTGGTTACTCCCGAACGTTTGATGTCTCGTTGGGTAATAACGAAAATCGCCGCCGCCGCCTCGGAAGCTTTTTGCGATTTTTTGGAAACGGAAGTGATTTTTATATTTAATAATTCATCCAGGGATAAGTCGATGAGCTTTTTTTGTTCGGAATAAGCGTTTTGCGACCAAGCGTTGTTATTCAATAGTCCGGATAAAACAATTATTTTCAGAAAAAAGCCTAGATTTCCAGTGGAACTAAGCGTAAATTTTGAATGAAATTTGCTGTTTTGCTGTTTTATTCTGAATCTAAACTTGCTTATATTTTTTCTTATTATAATCAATTCAATAAACCCTAAAATTTCTCACACTTTTTAAATAAATATAGCAAAAGGAAAAGGGTTTGAAGGAAATAATGTCGTTTATGCAGAATGAAGCACAAACTATTGACGATCAACAATTATATAAAGCTGTCTTGCACGATACTATGGAACCAATGGCGGGCGTATTTTGATTCGGCTGCAAAAATTTCAGGCGATTCAGACGATGTTACGCCGCCGGAAGCTTCGACGCCTTCAATTTGATTGTGTTGATTAAGTTTATAAACCTTAGCGATGGAAATGCCGTGCTGGGGGGTGATGAGGCTGTAGCAAGCGTTAATCCAATTCGGCGTTAACACAGGCTGATCATTTAAAAGATTGACTACCGCTTGAGCGCAGACTTTAGCCTCCGAATTTGCGGCAAAGGCGGATTTTGGAATCGGCGCATAATTGGCCGCATCGCCGATAATGTGGATATTTTGGTGCCGTGTTGATGCATGGCTTTTCGGGTCAACCGGACACCAACCGCTGTTATCGGTTAGTCCGCAAGTATGGACAATTTTCGCGGCTTTTTGCCGAGGAATAATGTTCAACACATGAGCCTGAAAACGGTCGCCGAAGTCGGTTTCTACGGTGCGGCTTTTCGCCGCCAGCGAGATAATCGGATTATCCGGTATGGGAATCCATTCGATCAAACTGTTATCCGTTTCATAGCCGAAATGTTGTCGCCAGCCAGCAATAAACAAGTCTTGTTTGGAAAAACGGCTTTTCGGATCAAGAATCAGGATCTTGGATCTAGGCTTATGCTTTTTTAAATAATAAGCCATCATGCTGGCGCGTTCATAAGGACCGGGCGGACATCGATAAGGGTTATTCGGCGGACAAATCGCGACAACGCCGCCATTCGGCATTTGCTGAATTTGTTGTAATAAGGTTTGGGTTTGCGAACCGGCTTGCCAGGCATGCGGGATAAATTCGGCGGTTTGGCGATTGTAACCCGCTATGTCATTCCAATGGAAATCAATGCCCGGCGCTACGATTATGCGGTCATAGCGTAATTGATGGCCATCGGCAAGCATCACCTGTTGAGTTTCAGGATTGATGGACTCAGCCGATTGATGAATCATTTGTATGCCGTAACGGTCGCAGGCCGGTTGATAGCTAAAGCGAGTTGCGCCGGGGCTTTGTACGCCGCCGAAAAGCCAATTACTGGTGGGGCAGGCTTGGTAAACTTTTTTCGGTTCAATTAATGTGACCCGGATGCGCTGATCTAAAAGGCGTATATATTTGGCCGCCGTCACGCCGGCAAATCCGCCGCCGATTATAAGCACTTCCGCTGATGGTTTTGAGGGTATCAGTTGGCAGCCTTTTAAACTCAGCAGCGCCGGGGCGCTGAGGGTGGCTTTGAGTAATTGTCTGCGATTAATCATGGTTGCAAAGTTTGCCGACTGAGATAATCGGCTAGCGCGTCGAGTTCCTGATCGCTATAACCTAAAGTAATACGTTGCATCATCGTATTATTGATTCGGCCATATTTATAATCCAATAGTTTGTTGATGAGGAGGTTTTTGGGTTGACCTTCAATAACCGCCATGAGCTGGGTTGAAGATGAGATATGGCAACCCCGGCAAGCCATCGCAATCATTTGCGGAGAAAGTTGTTCGGCTGTGCTGTGGCTGGCGATTAGGCAGTATCCAATGAGGGCGAGGACTCTTAAGTCAGTTTCCATCATTTATAAATTCCTGTGCAAATTCATCAACCGCATCAAGCAGTTTATATATGTCTGTATAAGGATTCAATTGATAGGGTCGGCAACGGGAGAAAGCGGCGCTTTGTTCTGTTTGTTGGTTTATATGTTGGGAACGGTCTCGGGCATTTTGTATTTCTTGATCAGTCAAATGATGAAAAATGTTTGAGTTTTTGTGATAGCCGTCAATGCCTTTTTTATTGAATTCCCGTTGTAGAATACCCTCGCGCTCTAGCTCGTCATAGCAGCTGTATGGGCGGGTGGTCTGTAGGAAATGTAAAAGCAACCAAACTTCAAAACACACATTAGAAAGTGCAATACAAATATTGTGCTTTTCAGCTTTGTTATAAGCTTCTTGATGAAGTTGGTCAGAATATTTTGATTCCGCTTCTCGGTCATATACTAGCCAAAATGAATCATTTAGGTGATCTTTATCCGTTTGTTTCTTTTTTTTTATCGCCTCGTCAACTAACTGCTTTGGGGTATTCTTTTTTGTATCTTCGATTTTGATAACTTTTAATCGCCGGTTAGTCGGAAAGTATTTGTTAAGGTACCCTTGTAGATAATTCGGCTCCGTTTTTGCCCCCTCACAATAAATATGCAAGACCGGGCGTAATTTTTTTTGGAGGCGATTGTTTCGCGATTTAGGCATTGGATTTATCGGATAGCAACAGATTGACAATTCCTGGGTAGTTGATAGCAGGAATACCTCCAAATCGACCCTCTACATACCATTGGCTAAATGGAGTTTGTGGTTTTACTTTTTTCTTATCAAAATCATCCAGCGAAAAGAATTGTGTAACCCCTTTATGCTTTTCTGTTAACCAAATCTGATCTCGCCGTAAAAGTTCGGATGACATCAAATTAATATTATGCGTAGAAAAAATAAGTTGAGCGTTGCCAGTGTTGGCGTCAGGATCATTGAATAGCTTAATTATTAATTCAGCCATAAAAGGGTGCATACTATTATCTAATTCGTCCATCATTAATACGCCACCATTTGATAAAAGATCAATCAAGATGGGTGCAAGGTCAAAAAATTTGCGTGTGCCTGAGGATTCTCTTTCTTCTTCAAAGTATTCATTTTTCCCCGAATCCGTTAAGTGTGCGAAAACGGGTTTGTTTCTCATATCTTTTAAAAGGCGTACTTTAATTTCTTCCGGGATTTCTGACGGGAGATTTATATCATCTGGTTCTGTCGTTTCTTGAATGCGTAGACCGGAAATACCCGTGTCAATTAAAGATAAAAGAGCAGAGACCTTTTTAACTAAACCTGAATCCTCAAACCAGTTTAATTTAACTTTACGTTCATTAACATCTAGGTGGTGCAAGTGATTGCGGAAATAGTTATAAACGTTGCGAATTAATTGAGGTGTGTTTGCACTATTGCCGGCTGTAGAGAGGTAGGCATTATTAGCAAAGAATGGCAGTCGTTTTTTTCCGCCTTTATAAAGGCTGCCAAACCGGGTTGTTTGCCAGTTGTCATTATGTTTTCTATCAAAAACTGTGGCTTGTTGTCCACTAGGAAAAAAAACTAAATTTTCTTCGATGATTCGGTTGGCTTTGTATGTCACATAATAGCGATAACGTACAAAATCATTTTTCTCATTGGGAGCAAAAAATTCGATTTCAAAACGTGTGGGTGAGGTTTTATGATGTTCAGATAACAAAAAGGGCTCATAACAGGGAATTTCATCCCCCTCTTTTAAATCACCTGATCTTGTGATGATGAATTGTAAGGCATAAAAAGCAAGCAGTAGATTGGATTTTCCAGAAGCATTGGCGCCATATAAACCGGCCGATTTTAATACTCCGATTTTATTACTGGCCGGGTATACAATATTTTTTTGCAAATGGGTTCCCGGAGTTTCCGCATATAGACTGAACGATTGTTCTTCCTTAATTGAGCGAAAATTAGTGACAGTGAAGTCTATGATCATTGTGTATGATAATTTAGAATATTTTGACGAAAATCAGGTAAAAAATATCATTTAAATTGATTTGCGTCAAAAATGCTTCTCGTACAGCTTCGGGCTCTGGCTGGGTAATTAGAGTTTTTTTATCATTGGAATCCTGAGGAAGGTCTTGCAAGGTTGTTGTGATTGCAAGACCTGAACTAAAAATTTTGGAAAATATGTTGATGAATTAAATCTGTTCAATAATCGAATTCAAAGTAGAACTCGGACGCATTATTTGAGCAGCCACCGCATCATCCGGTTGAAAATAACCACCGATTTCAGCTTGTTGTCCCTGTACGCCATTCAATTCAGCAACGATTTTCTGTTCATTTTCTTGTAACTGTTTGGCGATGGGGGAGAACAAAGCATTCAATTGCATGTCATCGCGTTGTTCGGCCAAGGCGACCGCCCAATACATAGCCAAATAAAAATGACTGCCGCGGGTGTCCAGTTCACCGGCTTTGCGCGAAGGCGATTTATTATTGTTCAAAAACTGACTATTGGCCTTGTCCAAAGCCTCCGCCATTACTTTAGCAGTTTGGTTGTCGGTTTTTTGCGCTAAATCTTCCAGTGAGACCGCTAAGGCTAAAAATTCACCCAGTGAATCCCAGCGTAAGTGGTTTTCTGCGACTAATTGCTGGACGTGTTTCGGCGCTGAGCCGCCGGCGCCGGTTTCAAACAAACCGCCACCGTTTAATAACGGCACGATAGACAGCATTTTGGCGCTGGTGCCCAATTCCAGAATCGGGAATAAATCCGTCAAGTAATCTCTGAGCACATTACCGGTGACGGAAATAGTGTTTTCACCGGCTTTGACCCGATCTAAGGTATATTGAATCGCTGCTACCGGCGCTAATATTTTGATTTCCAGGCCGCTGGTGTCATGATTCGGCAAATAGCTTTCCACTTTTTTAATTAGATTAGCATCATGGGCGCGATTTTTATCCAGCCAGAATACCGCTGGTTGCCCGGTTAATCGAGCGCGGTTAACCGCTAATTTAACCCAATCTTGTATGGGCAAGTCTTTGCTTTGACACATGCGCCAAATATCGCCTTTTTCGACTGTATGTTCCAGTAGAACAGCGCCGGATTCATCCGTCACCTTGATCGTTCCATCCGCGGAAACTTCAAACGTTTTATCATGTGAACCGTATTCTTCGGCTTTTTGAGCCATCAAACCGACGTTGCTGACATTGCCCATTGTGGTCACATCAAAAGCGCCGTTGTCTTTGCAGAAATCTATCACCGCTTGATAAATGCCGCCGTAACAACGATCCGGAATCATCGCTTTGGTGTCGTGTAATTCGCCATCAGGCCCCCACATTTTACCGGATGAACGCAAGGCCGCAGGCATGGACGCATCAATAATAATATCGCTGGGTACATGCAAGTTGGTGATGCCTTTATCGGAGTTCACCATCGCCAGTTTGGGGCGCGTTTGATAAACGGCTTTTAGATCATTTTCAATTTCACTGCGTTGTTGATCAGGCAAGTCTTTGATTTTGGCGTAGACATCGCCTAAACCGTTGCGCGTATCGACGCCCAATTGCTGAAAAGTTTCCCCATGTTTTTCAAAGACATCTTTGAAATAGACTTTGACTGCATGGCCGAAAATAATCGGATCGGAGACCTTCATCATCGTCGCTTTCATATGCAAGGATAATAAAACGTCTTCTTGCAACGCATCTTGCATGGCTTGCTCGAAAAATTCAGCTAAGGCTTTGCAATTCATTACGCTGGCGTCGATAACTTCGTCCGCTTGAACAGGGATTTGTGGCTTCAGAACTTGCTCTTCCCCATCTGTTTTATGTAAAGTGATTTTTAGATTGCCAGGCTGGCCGACAACAGCGGATTTTTCATTGGCGTAAAAATCCTGTCCCTGCATGGCGGCGACATGCGATTTTGAATCGGCGCTCCATTGCCCCATACTATGCGGATGCTTTTGCGCGTATTCCTTAACGGCGTCGGCAACGCGGCGGTCGGAATTGCCTTCTCTCAATACCGGATTAACGGCGCTGCCCAATACTTTGGCGTAACGGGCCTTGTGTTGTTTTTCCGCATCGTTGGTCGGGTCTTCAGGATAGTTCGGAATTGAATAGCCTTTTTCTTGCAATTCTTGAATGGCGGCTTTGAGTTGCGGCACCGAAGCGCTGATATTGGGTAATTTAATAATATTGGCTTCCGGGGTTTTCGCCAGTTCGCCCAATTCAGCTAATGCGTCTGCTTGCTTTTGTTGTTCGCTCAAATTCTCAGAGAAATTGGCGATAATCCGACCGGCCAGGGAAATATCGCGGGTCTCGACAGCAATACCAGCCGCCTTGGTGTAGGCTTGTATAATCGGCAATAAGGAATAGGTGGCTAGAGCCGGTGCTTCATCGGTTTTGGTATAGATTATTTTAGAATTGGACATTTTTTGAATATTGAAAATTTATAAACTCAGTCGAAATAATGGCTTCTATTGTATCTATTCAGATTGCTAAAGGTGAAAAATTTTAATTGTTTTTGGCTTCGGTTATGTTGTTTTGCAAATCCAGACTAGACTTCTTAGTAACTTTCTTAAAAAAACAACGCATTTTGACAGTGTTTATGAATGGTTTAATTTTTCACGACAATATTGTAAAAGCCGCTTTGATAGGCTGTTTTGTTATATACAGTCATCCGCTTAAAAGTTTTGAGTTGCCCGATGATATCGATCAGTTGAATCAGCAGCAAAGCGAGTTGCTCAAGCTGGATATCAATGATCTGTTAAACGTTCAGGTGACATCGGTCAGTAAAAAAAAGCAAAAAGTTTCCCGCTCGGCCGCCGCCGTGTTTGTGATTACCCAGCGAGATATTAAACAGTCCGGGGTAACCAGTATTGCAGATGCTTTACGGATGGCGCCCGGCATTAATGTTGCTCGAATTGATGATAATGAATGGGCGATTTCATCGCGCGGCGCTAACGGTCGTTTCGCCAATAAATTATTGGTTCTGATAGACGGCAGGTCTGTGTATACGCCTTTCTTTTCAGGCGTTAACTGGGATGTTCAAGATACCATTTTGGAAGATATAGCTCGGATTGAAGTGATTCGCGGACCGGGCGCTTCGCTTTGGGGATCGAATGCGGTTAACGGGGTGATTAACATTATTACCAAATCCGCAACGGAAACTCAGGGAACTTATTTAAGCGCAGGCGGCGGTACGATGGAAAAAGTGTTTGGTTCGGCGCGGCATGGCGGAAAAATCAACGAAAACGCCCACTATCGTCTTTACGCTAAATATTTTGAGCGGGAAATGGATAATAACTGGCGTATGGGGAGAGGCGGGGGACGTTTAGATTGGCAATTATCAAAAACCGATGAATTGACAATTCAAGGAGATATTTATGAAGGCGAGACCGGCGATACCATCAATCTGCCATCGGTTCAGTCGCCGTATAATCAATTTATCAATACTCATACCCAGCAGAGCGGCGGGAATATCTTATTGCGCTGGAAAAAACAAATAGAGCCGGGACAATTCACCGCACTGCAAATTTATTTCGACTACACCGAAAAAGATGCTTTCGAATTACGCCAGGAACACAGTACTTTCGATGTCGATTTTCAACATCATTTTTCGCTGAACTCGGAGCATAATTTAACTTGGGGAGCGGGTTATCGTTTTATCAGCGACGATATGAGAGCGACTTTTATGATTACGCCCGAAGAATTGCAAAAAGATGTACACCATTTCAATTTTTTTATACAAGAAGAATGGCGGATTATTGAAAACGAATTAAGTTTTACTATCGGTTCAAAGTTTGAGCATAATTATTTCAGTGGTTTTGAAATTCAACCCAGCGCCCGTATCGTCTGGCAGCCGCATCAAGAGCATTCGGTTTGGGCGAGTGTGTCTCGGGCGGTAAGAACCTCTTCCCGCGCCGAGCAAGGCGGAGTCATTAATCAACAAACTATCCCGCCTTCACCTGCTTCAATGAATTTACCTGTTTTGGTTTCATTAACCGGTAGCATCGGGTCGGCTTCTGAAGAACTGTTGGCCTATGAAATAGGTTATCGCGCTGAATACTGGGATCAGTTATTTGTCGATTTATCGGCTTTTTATTTCGATTACGATAATTTGCGTAACTTTCATCCCGGCGCGCCGGAATTTGCCGGAACTCATCTTTCCCAGCCGATATATCTACAAACCGACATGAATGGCGAAAGCTATGGCGCTGAGCTCGCTTTATCCTGGCAAGCGATGGATAATCTACGGTTGAATGCGACTTATAGTTTTGTTCAAATACAATACCATACCGAAAATGGTAGAAGCAACGTCTCGGAAGATGAAGAAAATCAAACCCCTCACCATCAATTCAATATCCGCTCTTCATTAAAAATTAATTCCTCATGGGATTGGGATATGTGGCTGCGTTATGCCGACACAGTCGAGGATTTCGACATTCCCAGTTATTTGACAATGGATGCGCGCTTAGCCTGGAAGCCGGTGAAAAATATTGAATTGTCAGTTATCGGACAGAATCTATTGGATGGAAAACACCCGGAATTTAGTAAGAACTTTCTTTTATCCCGGCGGACGCAAATAGAAAGAGGCGTTTATGGAAAAGTTGAATGGCGATTCTAAAAATTAGACAAGGAATAAAGGCTTTATCCAATATTGGTTTAATTGCTTTGTTGCTGTTGCCTATGCAAGCCAATGGCGTATTAATAGAGCAGGTTAAAACGGTTTTTATTGTGAATATCGCTAAATACACCAGTTGGCCGGATTCGGATTTTTCTGATAAGGATAGCCTGTTTCGGATATGTGTTATCGCTGAACCGGCAATGTTTAAATTGATCAAAATTACGACCCAAGGCCAAACTGTTAACGGGCGTTTGATCGAAGCGATTGATCTATCACAAGCTGAGCCGCCGGTACGTTGCCATATTAAGTTCATTAGTCATGCGAAATATCAACCGTCTTTGCTTAAGCAAACAACATCAATATTATTAATCAGCGATTTCGAAAACTTTGCTCGCCAACCTGGAGCCATGATTGAATTGAAAGAGCAAGATAAACGTTTAAAAATTGTTGCCAATTATGATAATGTGCTAAAGGCGGGATTGAGCATCCGCGCTGCTTTATTAAGTTTGGTTGAAATTGTGAAATAAACGCTGTCACAATTTTAATGAGTGGAGCCGCTATGGCAAAAACTCAGCATCGGCAGGCTTATCCGGACGATCCGTTTCTATTTAATGAAAATCTCAGCCTTATATTTTTTTTGCTTCTTGTGGTTTTTAACCGGTTGTTCAACGGTTCAAGTACTTGATCGGCCATATCCTGCTTGGGGGCGACAAGTCAATTTACCTTCCGCCGATGGATCGCAAGTCAGTCATATTCAGATCCTTATACCCGAGCAGGATTATCCAGCCTGTATTCTGATGGTTCACGGCATGAACGAACACATCGGACGCTACGCAGAAAGTGCGCGCCTACTCGCTGAAAAATACCTGGTCGCCGGTTTAGATTTGCCCGGACATGGCCTGAGTAATCAGGTGATTGCAAAAGCGCATGATGCATGGCAAAAAGAGGGCGGATCGCAGGATATTAGCTCGGCTTTTTTACAGCAAGCGGCATTTTCCGATTTGGACGCCATGCGCAAAGATTTAGAGCAGGCCGTTCGCTACTTAAGCACGCAGTGTGATAAGCATTCGGAAAATAATAAATCATTGCCGATTTTTTTATTGTCTCACAGCTTAGGCTCATTGGTTTCGGCTTCCGCTTTGCAAAATTGGGAAGATAACGTTTTACAAAAGCGCATTCAAGGCGTTATTTTCACCGGCCCGGCTTTTTCCGTCACGGAAGTGCCCGGTTGGCGCGGATGGCTACAAAATCCGTTTATACAGTTAACTTACCATAACCATCAACATTTTCTGCATCCGCATGATGAAGCTTTGCCATTGTTAGTGTTTAATCAGTTAACCGCAAGCTTATTAACGCCCCTGCAAGACGGACTGATAGAATTTCTCTCGCTGCCGGGATTTCGGAAACTTTTTTCGCCCGCAACGCCGGATTGGGTTATGAATTATCTAAGTAATTGGGATGAGGAACGGCGCAGACATAACAATGATCCATTCATAATTCGCCGCTCAGTGTTGCGTTATGTCTTGACCGTGGAAAAAGAAATCATCCGTTTTCGCCGCGACATGGCGCGCTTTTCTACGCCTTATCTGATCATCTTTTCTGAATTCGACCCGATTACCCCAGCCTGGGGTAGTCAGGATTTCATTGAAGCAACGTTGAACAACCATCCCGATAATGAAGTTATGATGTTAGCGGGCGAAAATCATCATGAGCAACTGTTTTCCACGCCGAAGCTGCGGCAGCGCGTTTTCGATAAAATTGAGCAATGGTTGGCGCGGCGGATTAATTGATTGTAAAGGAGTTGTTTATGTGACTTGGTCACTGTGATCTATTTTGACTTTCTCTAATATAGCTTGTGCGCGAAGAATAACTTCAGCGCTCAGTTCCAACATCTGAGAGGTTATAATAATGATAGATTTTATGTTAAGTATTTTGTCGACGGTTCTGCACATGGAAATGCGGGATCATCATGATATTCCGTTTGCATTGCCGTTGGTAATGGCCTGTATGGTTGCCGGCTTAGTGGGTTTCACGATTGTTCGGTTCATTGGCAATGAACAGCAGGAAGACAGAAGGGATACCTTGGAATAATGGAGGTGAGCTGATGGTCTTATTTCTACAGCGCCATTAAGCTGTTATCCCGGCAATCCGCTTCAATTGTTTATTGTCAAGGAGAGTAATGGTTCCTCGGCTTAAATTAACCCACCCCTTATCTTCAAACTGTTTTAAATGGCGCGAGACCACTTCTCGCGCCGTCCCTAATTTAGCGGCTAAGGCTTGATGAGTGATTTTAACGACTTCATGATTGAAGCTTAATAGGGTTTTAGCCAGTCTGGAATCAATGTCGGAAAACATCACCTCATCCATCCGTCCGATCACATTAGATAATCTCAAGGCGAAATGTTTGAAAACGAATTCGCGGAAAAAGGCGGATTTTTCAAGACAACGATAAAATGCCTGGGCGGGTATTGAGAAAGCGGTTACTTCGGTTTCGGTAATGGCTTCAGCAGGGTAAGAATCGCCGCTCATTAAGCAAGAAGTGGTTAATACGCATGAATCGCCGGGTAATACTTGGTACAAAAAAATTTCCCTGCCGTTTTCTGATAAAAGTTGCGCTTTCACCGAACCTTCCAGTAGTAAAATAAAGCTGCTACACACATTTCCAGGTGAAAAAACCATTTGCCCGGGTGGAATACTAATCAGACTGGCGCTCTCTATCAAACTCCGTATCGCGGGTTCTTGGCAATGAATAAACTCGGGAAAAAATTGTTCCCAGAATTGTTGATGTTTCAAAATGGAAATTCCCTATGAATAATTCCTAATGATTTTCACATAAAAAATTTTGCTGAGCAGGTAATATTTCGTTATAAATCTATAGCTTTATGCAGCGCAATTTTTCCTTTGATGGTTACAGCTTTGCTTAGTTTATAATGTAAGTATGGAAGAGAAGTATTTATCTGATGAAAAAAACGGCGCTCATATTGATAGCTTTTGTTTACTTAGGCGGCTTATTGTTATGGTTGTTGGGCAGTCTGTTATTGTCTCCTCATCACAGTAAAGTTTTATTAAAAAGCGATCATTTTCAAGCTGAAATTTTTGCGATGGATCAAATTCAAGGATGGTATTTTCCAGTTGCCGGTTCTGCGCGTTGCGTGCTTTTGCTACATAGCTTAACCCAGCTTTCGATTTTAAATTCATAACCAATTGATTTAAATGTAAAAATAAATATTATGGCACTGCATGGCAAGTTTTGGTATGAGTTTTAATCCTTACTTTTCAATTTTTTATGCAGAATATCAAATATTGATCACTATTTTCGAAGGCTGGGTTAAAAGCGAACCGTAAAGAAATGCTGAGTAGGGCGAGTTTCTTGAATAATGCGGGGTATTCGGCTATGTTGATTGACCTTCATGGTTATGGTGAAGCAGGAGGCGAATATACAACCTTTGGTTACCGGGAATCTGATAATGCCCGGGCGGCGGTTGCTTATTTATACCAGCAAAAGAAATGTTTCCGCGTGATTGCAATAGGTCGTTCTTTAGGCGGCGCGGCCAGTTTGCTAGGCCAACAAGCGCTTGCTGTAGACGGTTATACATTGGAATCTGTTTATCCAAATGTAGAACAAGCGGTTGAGAATCGTTTAACAATGCGAGTAGGCGGGATCGGTGCTTGGTTGGCGCCATTACTGTATCAACAAATCCCATTGAGAACCGGCATCCGCTTAGCTGCATTACAACCGATTGAGGCGATTAAAAAAATCAAAGCGCCAGTGCTGATTTTGCATGGAAGCCTGGACAAACATACTACATTAGCAGAGGCAAAAGCATTGTTTGAACAGGCGCCTGAACCCAAAACTTTTTATTCATTCCAAGGGGCTGCGCATGTTGATCTTTATCACTATGACCGGCGGCAATATGAAAAAATTGTTTTGAAATTTTTAAAAAACATCGATTAATAATGTAGCAAACTGTGAACCTCATAAGGTTCTAAGACTTTACGGCCTTCTAAAAAGTCCAATTCCACAACAAAAGCGCAGGCGACAACTTTTGCTCCCAATTTTTCAACCAGCTCACAACTGGCTTTGGCTGTGCCGCCGGTTGCCAGAAGATCATCGATCAGCAATACTTTGTCATCGATATTGAATGAATCAATATGCGCTTCCAGCGTAGCGGAACCATATTCCAAATCATAAGAAACGCTTTGAACGTCATAAGGCAATTTTCCGGGTTTTCTTAAAGGCACAAAAGGAATGCCCAATTCCCAGGCTACCAGGGAACCGAAAATAAAACCTCTGGCCTCCATACCGGCGACAGCGGTGATTTCGCGGCCTAGAAACGGATGAATTAACTGGTGAACCGCCAATCTCAAGGTGGCCGGGTCTTTCACCAACGGGGTAATATCTTTGAAGATAATCCCAGGTTTAGGAAAATCGGGAATATCTCTTATTTTATTTCTTAGACGATGCATACTTAACAAGTAGGAAAAAAATTGAAATGATTCTATCATGAATTGTCTTAGCAACCGTGATTAAGCGAAGTTTATTGCTTGGATAATGACACAAGCGGCGAAAAGGCCGATAATTAATCAGACAGTAATCAATAGGAGGATTCAAAATGGCTCATGTACACAATAGTAAAAATATGGCGTCAGGCATGATGAAAGAAATGATGGCACCCGGCAAAATGCATGCGGAAATGATGAAAAATATGAATCATGCAGGAATGATGTCCGGCATGATGAATCATGGTATGGGAAAAGAGGCGGCGAAAGGTTCGGTTAAAGTGGTTGTGGCGACTGCGGGAGCCAAGGCTAAACATGGTTTTTTCGGGCGCTTAGTTAGAAATCCAGTGGTATGGTTTGGCGCAGGTTTAGCGGCAGGCTATTACATTCATAAATATCGAAAAGAAATCAACAGTTGTTGCCAAGAAGAATGATAGGGAGATTATCTCAGTGACCGGCGATTTTTTGAAACTCATACCCAAGCATCAAAACCGCCGGTCAAATTACGGCTGCTTATAGTCAGTTATTGTTATCAAAACCTAATGATATGGATTCTCAAGCAAATACGATAGAACGACTAAATTCTCGTTTTTTAATTCCGGATAAAGTCATTTTCGCAGACGAAAAATACGGTTTTCCAACTATTAAAGTATGTACTCAAAAAGCGTCTGCGCTAATATCAGTTTACGCCGGACAAGTTTTATCTTATAAACCGGCAAAACAAAATCAAGATTTATTTTTTATCAGTGATAACGCTTATTTTACTGAAGGTAAAGCGATCAAAGGCGGGATTCCTATTTGCTGGCCGTGGTTTGGTTCCGGTGTAGAAAAGAATCAGCCGGATCATGGTTTTGTCCGCAATCGATATTGGCGTGTTGACTCTGTGACAGAATTACTAAATGAAGACATTAAAATTTCGCTCACATGCAGTGACGACGAAGAATCAAGAAAGATCTGGCCGCACCGTTTTCAACTGACATTGGATATTATTATCGGCCAAACCTTAACGCTAGAATTACTGACTCGAAATATCGGTGACCAACCCTTTTTAATTACCGAAGCGTTGCATACCTACTTTCAAGTAGGCGACTCTTCCAAACTGAAAATATTAGGTTTGGAGCACAGTGAATATCTTGATAAAACCCAAGATTTTGCTAAAGCCTGTCAAGTCGGAGCAGTGACCTTATCAGAACAAATGGATCAGATTTTTTCCGATACTCGCCATGATTTAATCATTGATGATCCCGTTCATCAACGGAAAATTCAAGTAACCTCATCGGGTAATAAAAATGTGGTTGTCTGGAACCCCGGCAAAGCTGCTTCCAATGCTATCAAGGATTTAGATAAAGATGATTTTAAAAAATTTATTTGCGTGGAAACAGCCAATGCAGCTGAAAATAAAGTAGAAGTACAGCCGAATTGCGGATATTGGATGTCGACGAATTATAAAGTGGAATGAAAATTAATGTAGGGTATGCATTGCATACCCTAAAGCTCGTAGCTCAGACTTCAGCCTGACCACCGAAGTCGATATATCAAGCGCAAACCCGCTCAATACTCGCTAAAATTCCATTAGCATCCAAACCGCACAAACTCAATAATTGTTCACGCCCGCCTTGTTCGATAAACTCATCCGGCAGGCCTAAGTTCAGCACCGGCATTAAAATCTGCTGCGCCTGCAGGAATTCATTCACCGCGCTGCCAGCGCCACCGGCGATGACGTTTTCTTCCACCGTGACTAAGACATCATGGGTTTTCGCCAATTCCAGAATCAGGGTTTCATCCAACGGTTTGACAAAGCGCATGTCGGCCACGGTTGCGCCCAATTGCTTACCGGCTTCCAAAGCCGGAGCCAGCATTGCGCCCCAGGCTAATATGGCGATGCGACCGCCTTGGTGGCGGATTTCGCCTTTGCCGATAGGCAAAGGTTCCAGATTATCTTGAATCGCCGCCCCAGGACCTTTGCCGCGCGGATAACGCACCGCCGCCGGGCCTTCATAGTGAAAACCGGTGCTCAAAAGACGGCGGCATTCATTTTCATCAGACGCCGCCATGATCAGCATATTGGGTATACAGCGTAAATAACTTATATCAAAGTTACCGGCATGAGTCGGTCCATCGGGACCGACTAATCCGGCTCTGTCCAGAGCAAACAACACATCCAGGTTTTGAATCGCCACATCATGAATCAATTGGTCATAACCGCGTTGCAAAAAGGTGGAATAAATCGCCACCACCGGCTTTGCGCCTTGGCAGGCTT
>SPJM01000089.1 GCA_006844585.1 Methylococcaceae bacterium
CCGGCTGATAATAGCGAACTTGCTTGCCGGAAACAGTCTCTTTAAGTTTCTGCACATAACGTCGAACCGTTCGAGCTGACACCGTCAGTTCAGGGTGCTTAGCCTGCAGTTTACGTTGCACCTTCACGGCGCTCAGCTGCGGGAACTTCCCTAAAAGATAAATAATCGTGTCGCGATAGTCATCCAACTGCTGGTGACGCGACTTATCTTCAAGATAACGGCTAATGCTTGCCTCATCCATCGCCAGATATTTACGAACCGTATTGATGGAAATATCTAATTGCCTGGCGATGGCTTTTTTACCCAAGCCATTGCCATCATCGTATAGCGCTTTAATTTTATGAATCATGTTCCACTCCTTCAAAACCATCTCCCGTACAAATCGGGAAATGATACGGGACAACTGCCCCTTGTGTTAATACCAAAGGGGATCAATTTTGTTGTCCATTAGGGGGGCATTTTAAATGGCCATTAACAACTACGTGCTTTGGGGTGATGATGGCAAGCCACTGGCCGTGGTCGAGGCGAAGAAAACCACCGTCGATGCCCAAGTCGGCCAGCAACAGGCCAAGCTGTATGCCGACTGCCTGGAGCAGATGCACGGCCAACGCCCGCTAATCTTTTACACCAATGGCTACGAAACCTGGTTGTGGGACGATGCCTTCTACCCACCGCGCCAGATTGCTGGCTACTATAAAAAGGATGAACTTCAACGCCTGCTGCTGCGCCGGAGCCAATGCGCCACGCTGGTTGTCGCCGAGATCAAGGATGTGATTGCCGGACGTTACTACCAGAAACGTGCTATCAGCAGCATCTTCACCCAGTTCGGAAAAGCACGCCGCAAGGCTCTGCTGGTGATGGCAACCGGTACCGGTAAGACCCGTACTGCCATCGCCCTGACCGATGTGCTGCAACGCGCTAGCTGGGCCAAGCGTGTGCTGTTTCTGGCGGACCGGGTCTCGCTGGTGAATCAGGCAGCCAACGCATTCAAGGCGCATCTGCCCGAATCCAGCCCGGTGAATCTGGTCACTGAGAAGGACACCGAGGGCAGGGTTTACGTCTCTACCTATCCGACCATGATGGGGTTGATTGATACCACCAAGGGCAGCGAGGCACGCTTTGGCGTGGGGCATTTTGATCTGCTGATTATCGATGAAGCGCACCGCTCGGTGTACCAGAAGTACGGCGCGATCTTCCGTTACTTCGACTCCCTGCTGGTGGGCCTAACCGCCACGCCCCGCGAAGAAGTGGACCGCAACACCTACGACCTGTTCGAGCTGGAACCTGGCGTACCCACCGATGCCTACGAGCTGGAAACTGCCGTCAAAGACGGCTTTCTGGTACCGCCGCGTGTGCAGCAGGTCGATCTCAAATTCCCCCGCGAGGGCATCGACTACGATGCGCTGAGTGATGAAGAAAAAGCCGAATGGGAAAGCCTAGACTGGGGCGATGACGTGGACGAACGCGGCCTACCGACGCATGTGAACTCGGCGGCGATTAACAGTTGGCTGTTTAACAAAGACACCGTGGACAAGGTGCTGCAATACCTGATGGAACATGGCCACAAGGTGGATGGCGGGGATCGTCTGGCCAAGACCATCATCTTTGCCCGCAACCACGACCATGCCAAATTCATCGAGGAACGCTTCAACCACCACTATCCGCACTTCAAAGGCCAGTTTGCACGCATCATCGACAACTACGCCAAGTACCCGCAAAGCCTGATCGATGACTTCTCACAGTACGAGAAAGCCCCGCATATCGCTATCTCGGTGGATATGCTCGACACCGGCATCGATGTGCCCGAAGTGGCCAACCTGGTGTTCTTCAAGCCGGTGTATTCCAAGATCAAATTCTGGCAGATGATCGGGCGCGGTACCCGTCTGTGCCCGGATCTGTTCGGTCCGGAAGAAGACAAGCCTGACTTCCGCGTGTTCGACTTCTGCTTCAACTTCGATTTCTTCCGCGAGAACCCGAAAGGCATTGAAGGCAGTGGGTCTGCCCCGCTGGGTACCCGCCTGTTCCGCGCACGGGTTGAGTTGCTGTCCCAGGTGCAAGGCAGCGCCGATCTCGATCCGGAAGCTCTACTGGGCAATGCCCTGACCAACGAACTGCATGGCGAGGTCACCGCCATGAACCCGGAAAATTTCATCGTGCGCATGCACCTGAAGGCCGTGGAGCGGTTTCGTGAACGCGATGCCTGGCAGCAACTGTCTGACGACGACCGGGAAACTCTGCAACAGGACGTTGCCGGCCTGCCGAATGAGCAGGCACCGGACGATATTGAATCGCGGCTGTTCGACCTGATGGCGCTGCGCATGCAACTGGCACTGGCCAAAGACGAAGGCGGTCCGTTTGAGACCCTGCGCCAGAAGGTCATCGAGATCGCCATGCTGCTGGAGGAGAAGACCAGCATCCCAGCGGTAAAACAGCAACTGGGTTACCTGGCCGACCTGCAGGAGAGTGCGTTCTGGGAGGATATGACGCTTCAGATGTTGGAAGATATGCGTCTGCGCCTGCGTGGACTGATGCCATTCCTGGACAAGAAAAAGCGCAAGATCGTCTATACCAACTTCCAGGATGAAATTATCGGGGTGCGGGAAGATGCGCCTGTCTACATGCCCAAGATGACCGGGGCGCAGTACGAGAAGAAGGTGAAGGATTACCTGCGCAATCACCAGGACCACCTGCTGATTCAGCGCCTGCGTACCAACCAACCGCTGACCGAAACCGATCTGCAGGGCCTGGAGCAGATGCTCATCGAGATCGGTGAAGACGATGGACAGGCACTGTATGAAGGCTTGCTGGAACGCAGCGGCGCTCCCTCATTGCCCTGGTTTGTCCGCAGCCTGGTCGGCATGGACCGCGCAGCCGCTCAACAAGCCTTCTCACAATTTCTCGGCGACCGTAGCCTCAATGCCCAACAGATCCGCTTCGTGGAACAGGTGATCGATCAGCTGACCGCACGCGGGGTGATGGAGGCCAAGGCGCTGTATGAGCCTCCGTTCAGTGCACTACACAGCGGTGGGCCTGATGAGCTGTTTACAGGGAGAGAGAATGTGATCGACGCTGTATTCGATGCCCTGAAATCCCTGGAACCACAGGTCCAGGGCGTTGCGTAATGATCAGCGAGGCCACAATCAGAGAATGCCCAACAAGGCGCTGTACTCGGACAGCAATTCCGCTGTGCCCCATTGCAGCAGGTGACCTTGGTCGTTAGCTGTAAAAAATGGAATACGAAGATATCTACAATCTATCTATGAAATTTGGCCCTCCCAAGATTGATCTTAGGAAGGCTCAAATCCTCGATGATTACGGAGATGAATCTTATGCAAAACTGGAGAAACCAAGGGGTCAGGAAACCAAGGGGTCAGCCAACTTGAAATAGAAGAAAAATAGGAGAGGTTTTGATTTAAATCAAGTTACCCGACTCCAATACCGCGTCCAGTGGATAATTAACCAACTGAATTACAAAGAATTACGCAATATATTTAGACTTAAGACTTGCCATTTTGTTGGGTATAATTGAATGGATAACCCCCTGTCCAAAGAAGCAATCGTAACCCATGAATAAGCCCAACCAAAGGGGGCAGCCAATAATACCGCTACCAGTCATTTTAATCGCTAATAAATCAATTGGTTATAAATTCAATAGCGGCGCCTGTATTAGGGGGTAAAATGAACTCCGAAACTTTAGTTATAAGTTATGCTCACCAGATACTATCAATTAATTTACTAGCACGAAGGTTTTCGTCAGCAGTTACCAATTGCGCGTTGTGCACGACGGATGTAGCAGCTATGATTCTATCAGCGGGGTCGTTATTTATTTCAAAGTTTACAGAGAGTTCTGCAATTTCAGGTGAAATTGATTGAACAGAAATGTTTCTTGTTTGAAAAACAAATTTAAAAAATTAGCAGCTGATGAGTCTACTTCAAGTCGACGCTTTTTGATCAACATCGATATTTCCCATATAGAAATATCAGAAATAATTAAAGCGTTATGTTTATCTGCTTTTTCAATGGCAAGCGTGGCTTTTTTAGATAGCTTTGACGGTTCAAGTGCATCCCAAATAATTGCACATGAATCCATTACAATCACGATAACCCCTCCCAGTCACAGTCGGTTGGGCTTGTTATGTCGCGAATTTTAGCTGTTGAAGCCAGAGTTTTCAGTTTTTGTTTAGCTATTTCTTTCTGGTTCACAGGTGGTGTTATTGTTGCGAGCAATTTCCCATTGGAAGTCACAGAAAGTGGTTCACCAGAATTTGCAATTTCTAAATATTTCAAAAGGTTGGCTCTAAAATCACTGATATTTATAGTTTGCATGGTCTTAAGAACTAAAGTGGCTGTACAATATAATGGTACAATTATATGGTCAAAAGCATAACAAGGCAAATGAACGCGGATAGCCAAAAGCGCCGTTCGCTATTGCCAACCAAACTTCAAGGGGTCAGAAACTTCAATGGGTCATATATGATCCCTTTGGTTGGAAATTACCGTATTATTGATAGATTACAAATCTGAGTATATTTCAATACTTACCATCAAACATGGTAAGCAAATATTACCCATTGATGAAATCAAAGCATAATCTGGATAGATAGCTACTCAAATGCCCTACCCCAATTTTTCAAAGTATTCCATTACCAATTGCAAATTTCTTTGTCCGCGAAATTCATTGACGTCCATTTTGTAAGCGGCATGGACGCTACGACAACCTAGCCATTGTTCCGGTTTTTCGACAAAAAAGGCGATGGCGTCAACTAAGGCCTCTTGCCCTGATGGTTTTAATACAAATTTTAAATGTTGTTGACCAACAATACGACATTGGATGACTTCGAATTGTCCGTCGAAAACCGGTTCTGGAAAAGCTTGTCCCCAGGTGCCGGATCTTTGCAGTAATTCGGCAAATTCTTGAGTTAAATAGCTGTCGCTCAGTTCGCCGTCGGAAAAAACTTTCGGCTCCAAATCCATTTCTTGCAGTTTTTCTCTGACGATTTCTTCAAACGCTAAAGCAAAAGGCGGATAGTCGTGCATTTTAATGGTTAAGCCCGCCGCCATGGCGTGACCACCGAATTTTTCCAGTATATTCGGATGAGCGGCTGCGACTTCGCTGAGCACATCGCGTATGTGGACGCCGTTAATGGATCGGGCTGAGCCTTTGATCAAGCCATCCTGATCGGCATTAGCGAAGGCGATCACCGGTCTGTGCAAGCGGTCTTTAATACGGGAGGCTAGAATGCCGATGACGCCTTGATGCCATTGTTCATCATACAAACAGACGCCCGCCGGCAGGTGTTTTTCATCAAAGGCTTTCATTTCCGACAACAGATTCATAGCTTCCCGTTTCATCTGCCCTTCCACTGCTTTACGATCCTGATTCAGTTCGTCCAGTTGTTGGGCGATATCCAGCGCCAGCTTTTCATCATCGCTAATCAAGCATTGAATGCCTAACGACATATCATCCATACGCCCGGCGGCGTTAAGCCTTGGGCCGATGGCAAAGCCGAGATCAGAGGCATGCAGGTTGGCTAACTGGCGACCGGAGATTTCAACTAACGCTTTGATAGCCGGATGGCATTCCCCGGAACGAATTCGCAACAAACCTTGATGAACCAAAATACGATTCACTTGGTCCAGCGCCACGACATCTGCGACAGTGCCTAAGGCCACCAAGTCCAATAATTGCCCCAAATTCGGCTGGCGCTTGCCGCTTTTTTCAAACCAGTTTTGTTCACGTAAATGACTGCGTAAGGCCATGAGTACATAAAATATCACCCCGACGCCGGCAATATTACCACTGGGAAATTCATCTTCCGGTAAGTTGGGATTAACAATTGCTGCGGCTTCCGGCAATTCTTTTCCGGGTAGGTGATGATCGGTGACGAGGACTTTAATACAGGCTTGTTGGGCGGCTTTAACGCCTTCGATACTGGAGATGCCATTATCGACAGTAATGATAATATCGGGATGCTGTTGTTTAGCCAGTTCGACAATTTCCGGAGTCAGGCCGTAACCGTATTCAAAGCGATTCGGCACCACGTAAGAAACATTTTCCGCGCCTAGCAAATGCAAACCCCTCATCGCCACCGCACAACTGGTTGCACCGTCGGCATCGAAATCGGCCACAATGGTGATTTTCTGTTTTTCGAAAATGGCTAGCCTCAAATGCTCTACCATTGTTTTCATGCCCGATAATAAAAACGGGCTGGGTAAAGCCGCCAAGGTTCTATCTAATTGCACGGATTTATGAATTCCTCGGCTATTAAAAATACGGATTAGCCGCTCATCCATATTTTCCAAATAGGATTTTTTTCGGCTGACCGGTCTGGGAACAATTTGTTTTTTTACGCCTTGGGAATACATGTTTTTCCAATAAAAAAGCCGACTACTGTCGGCTTTGTTTTTAACGACTTAGGACTAAAAATTTTATTACATCCTCAGTCCTTAAAATGAATGTACCGTTAGAATTTAATTAACGATATTAGCATCATTTGTCGGACTAAAGTCCGACCTACTTTTTACATTTTGTTTAATATGGCTTTTTTCACTTCATCCAGTGAAGCTTCAATGGTGATCGGCTGGGTGTCTTTGCATTGCATTATCGCCGTATCCGGGTCTTTTAAGCCGTTGCCGGTTAATGTACAAACAATACGACTGCCTTCCGGGATTTTACCGGATTCTATATCTTTCAATGCGCCCGCCAATGATGTCGCCGAAGCGGGTTCACAAAAAACCCCTTCATATTGAGACAACATTTTTTGCGCTGCCAGTATTTGCTCATCAGTCATCGCATCAAACCAACCACCGGATTGTTTCTGGGCATTCCATGCGCCTTCCCAGGATTGCGGGTGACCGATGCGAATTGCGGTGGCGACGGTTTCCGGATTATCGACCATTTTACCGGAAATAAAAGGCGCAGCGCCTGCTGCTTGGTAGCCGCACATAATCGGCGTTTTGTCGGCCACCGCTTTAATATCGCCCATATCCGTCGCGTATTCGGTATAGCCTTTCCAGTAAGCGGTGATATTGCCAGCATTACCCACCGGCAAACAGTGATAATCCGGCGCGCCGCCCAATTCATCAACAATTTCAAATGCGGCGGTTTTCTGGCCTTCGATTCTAAACGGATTGATCGAGTTAACGATGGAAACCGGAGCATGGTCGCCAATCACCTTAACAATTGACATGCCGTCGTCAAAGTTGCCTTTAATCTGGATAATTTCAGCGCCGTTCATTAAAGTCTGCGCCAACTTACCTAAGGCGATTTTGCCTTCAGGAATCAAGACGAAAGCTTTAATGCCTGCGCGAACGGCATAAGCCGCAGCGGAAGCCGATGTGTTGCCGGTCGATGCGCAAATAATGGCTTCGCTACCCTCTTCCACCGCTTTGGTGACCGCCATCGTCATCCCACGGTCTTTAAAGGAACCGGTAGGATTCAAGCCTTCATATTTAACATAAATATCCACATCTTTAGCAATGAGTTTAGGGATATTTTGCAATTGGATTAACGGCGTGTTGCCTTCGCACAGACTGATAATGCGCGTATCGTCGCTGACCGGCAGGCGGCTTCTGTATTTTTCAATTAAACCCGTGTAACGTGTTGACATAATATTTTATTTTAATGTTTCCAAACGAATCAGGTTGACTTGACCTGAGACTGTAGATAATGCTTCTATTTCGTTGATCGCTGCTTTCATTTCCTTTTCCAAAGTTTTTTGGGTCAATAGAATCAACGGTAAAGAGGTTTCTCCAGCTTTCGGCTCTTTTTGAATCAAAGCTTCAATGCTGATTTTATAGGCGGCTAAAATACGGGAAATATCAGCGAGTACGCCGGGCTTGTCTTCCGCCGTCAAACGCAGATAATAAGCGGTGTCAATTTCATTCGCTGATAAGACGGGAATATCCACCAGAGCATCGGATTGAAACGCCAAATGCGGCACCCGGTTTTCCGGGTCGCTGGTCAAAGCTCTCACCACATCGACAACATCGGCCACCACTGCTGAAGCTGTCGGTTCAGCGCCTGCTCCAGCGCCGTAATGTAAAGTCGGACCAACGGCATCGCCTTGCACTAGCACAGCATTCATCACCCCATCAACATTGGCTAATAAACGACGTTCCGGAATCAAGGTCGGATGCACTCTCAGCTCCACGCCTTGTTCGGTTTTGCGGGCAATCCCCAAATGCTTAATGCGATATCCCAATTCTTCAGCATAAGCGACATCTTGCTGAGTAATGCGGGTAATGCCTTCGGTATAAGCTTTGTCAAATTGCAGCGGAATGCCGAATGCTATCGAGGCTAAAATGGTCAATTTATGCGCAGCGTCTATACCTTCCACATCGAAAGTCGGATCAGCCTCCGCGTACCCCAAAGCCTGCGCTTCAGCCAACACATCTTCAAAATCGCGGCCTTTGTCGCGCATTTCGGTCAAAATAAAATTACCGGTGCCATTGATAATGCCAGCTAACCATTCTATCCGGTTGCCGCTCAAACCTTCCCGGATGGCTTTAATGATCGGGATGCCCCCGGCAACTGCGGCTTCAAACAATACCATAACGCCTTTTTCACTGGCTTTGCTGAATATTTCATTGCCGTGTAATGCAATCAGCGCTTTATTGGCGGTAACCACATGTTTGCCGTTTTCAATGGCTTGCATGACTAAATCTTTCGCCAAACTATCGCCGCCGATCAATTCCAACACTACTTCGATTTCCGGGTCATTGACGATAGCGAAGGAATCGGTGGTTAATTCTATGCCTTGAGTATCACAAATGCGTGGTCTATCCAAACTTCTGGCCGAAGCGCGGGTAATTTGTATTTCCCGTCCGGCGCGCCGAGCGATTTCTTCCGCGTTGCGGGTCAGGACATTCACTGTTCCGCCGCCCACTGTGCCTAACCCAAGTATTCCTATTTTTACCGGTTTCAAATGTGACTCCCCAAACTTTTTAACATTAACCGAGCATTATACTACGTTGTCTTTTTTCAGCATATTGCGAATGCCGCGCAAAGCTTGCCGAGTTCTATGCTCATTTTCAATCAGGCTGAAACGAACATGATCATCGCCGTATTGACCGAAACCTATGCCCGGCGACACTGCGACTTTAGCGTCCAAAATCATTTTTTTACAGAATTCCAAAGACCCCATTGCTTTATAGGTATCCGGTATCGGCGCCCACACAAACATGGTAGCTTTCGGTTTTTCCACCAGCCAGCCCATGGCATTCAGGCCATCGCACAAAACATCGCGGCGTACTTTATACATCTCGCAAATTTCCTGCACACAATCCTGCGAGCTTTCCAAAGCGGTAATCGCCGCTACTTGAATCGGCGTAAAAGTACCGTAATCCATGTATGACTTGATGCGGGTCAAGGCTGCGACCAAGGTGGGGTTACCGCACATAAAACCAACACGCCAACCCGGCATATTATAGCTTTTAGACAATGAAAAGAATTCAACCGCATATTCCTTAGCGCCTTCAACTTCAAGTATCGACGGCGCTTTATAACCATCAAATACAATATCCGCATATGCAATATCGTGGACTATCCAAATGTTATGTTCCTTGGCGATAGCGACCACTTTCTCAAAGAAATCCAATTCAATACATTGCGTAGTCGGATTCCCTGGAAAATTGAGGATCAACATTTTCGGTTTAGGCCAGGAATCATCTATCGCTTTTTGCAATTCTTCAAAAAAATCTTTACCCGGCACCAATGGCACATGTCGCAAATCAGCGCCGGCCATCACCACCCCATAAGGGTGGATCGGGTAAGCAGGGTTAGGCACCAACACCACATCGCCGGGACCCAAAGTTGCCATGGTTAAGTGTGCTAAGCCCTCTTTAGAACCAATGGTAACGATGGCTTCGGTTTCAGGATCCAATTCGACATCATAACGCTTTTTATACCAGTTACAGATCGCTTGCCGTAAACGCGGTATCCCTTTAGATACTGAATAGCGATGCGTATCATTTCGTTCGGCGGCCTCTACTAATTTGGCGACAATATGCGGCGGCGTCGCTTGATCAGGATTGCCCATACCAAAATCAATAATATCCTCTCCTTCAGAACGCGCTTTGGCCTTCAACTCATTGACGATATTAAATACATAAGGCGGGAGACGTTTGATACGTTGAAATTCTTCCATTAAAGACTCTAATAAATGATTGTCACGAAAGTCTGATACACTCAGCAATTCGTCAAAGAAAAGCTTGAGCTTTTAGCTGAATGACTCAGGTTTTTGCAAAATTTTCTAAGTTACTTTTATTGTTGAAATATGTCAATCACTTTCCTGAAAATTTAGAGCGCACAGGTTAAAATAACTCACTTAGAAAAAAACCAGGCCACTCCCGACAGTTATAAACGAGTTTTTTAATTCATTGGCGCCGCCACAATAAAAAAGCGCTTAGGAAAAATACATGCTATTTAATTCTTATATTTTTATATTTGCATTTTTACCCTTTACCTTTTTGGGCTACTTTTTCTTAGCCAAACACAAGAGCGGCGAAACAGCTATTTCTTTTCTGGTCTTGGCTTCTTTATTTTTTTATGGTTGGTGGAACCCGATATATTTGTTGTTGATTTTGGTATCGATGGCGGTCAATTACGGCTTAGGTGAAACTATCGTCCGCCGCCGAAATAGCCAAAAATTTAAGCAAGCACAAGGTTTCTTAATTTACGGCCTGATTTTCAATTTAGGTTTACTGGCTTATTTTAAATACGCTAACTTTATCGTCGATAACATCAATTCCTTATTCAGTAGCGGCTTTAACCTTGATGAAATTATTTTGCCGCTCGCCATCTCTTTCTTCACCTTTCAACAAATCGCTTATTTGATTGACGCTTATCGCGGCATTACTAAAGAATTTAAATTTTCACATTACGCCTTATTTGTCACCTTCTTCCCCCAATTAATCGCCGGACCGATTGTCCATCACAAGGAAATGTTGCCGCAATTCATGCAGATGGATAACCTCAAACCGAAACTGGAAAATATGATTATCGGTCTCACTATTTTCTCTTTGGGTTTATTCAAAAAAGTGGTGATTGCGGATGGCGTCGCGCAATATTCCACCCCGGTTTTTGATGCGGCGGCGGCAGGCGAGGCATTAAGCTTTTTTATTGCTTGGGGCGGCGCTTTAGCTTACAGCTTCCAATTATACTTTGATTTTTCCGGCTATTCCGATATGGCCATCGGCATTGCAAAAATGTTCGGCATTCTGTTACCGCTAAATTTCGCTTCACCTTATAAGTCATTAAGCATTATTGAATTTTGGCGACGCTGGCATATGACCTTATCGCGCTTCTTACGCGATTATGTGTACATCAGCTTAGGCGGTAACCGCAAAGGCGACGTTCGACGATTCGCCAATTTATTCGCCACTATGCTGTTGGGCGGTTTGTGGCATGGCGCAGGTTGGACTTTCGTTTTTTGGGGCGGCCTACACGGCTTATATCTAGTGATTAACCACGGCTGGCATTATCTTCAACGTAAAGCCAAACTCGAATTTCTGCATCAAAACTTGCTATGGCGTGTTTTTAGTTGGTTTCTTACCTTTTTCGCCATCGTCAACGCCTGGGTTTTTTTCCGGGCGAGCAGCTTCACCGCCGCAGTTGTGATGATGGAAGGCATGTACGGTTTCAATGGCGTTGCCATCCCTAACGCCATCTTTGCTCGTTTAGGCGGACTGCAAACAATATTGAATCAAATTGGCGTCACCTCGTTTATCGGCGGCGGCAGTCAATTTATGTTTACCTATCTATGGGTTTCAGCATTATTAGTCGCCGTCTTATTGCCAAACACCCAACAAATCATGAATAGTCACCCGGACGCTCAACTGAGATCACCCTATGCTTTATGTGATCAAGGCTTATTAAGCGGCAAACTCAAATTTCGATACGGCGTTTGTTGGGCTATGGTTTCGGCCTGCGCTTTAGTCATTGCAGTTTTTGGCCTTACCCGCGTTTCAGAATTTCTTTATTTTCAATTTTAATTTGCCATGTCAATCAAAAAATACGCTTTGATCTACGGCTTATCCATTATCGTCATTACCGGCTTATTGGCATCCATCAATTATTTTATCGATCCGTATCTGCTGTATGGAAGCAATCGCATCAGCGGTATCAATGATAAGAAACCAGCTACCGCCAACCGCTCAGCTTTATTCAAACCTTATCAGGCTATTGCCGTCAAGCCGACTACTCTTGTGGTCGGCAACTCTCGCCCGGAGATGGGTATTAACCCGGAATCATCTTGTTGGCCGAACCATTACGGGACAATCTATAGCTTAACGTTTCCCGGTATGAGTTTTTACGGCCAAATTAGAGCGCTTTTTCATGCCGTTTCTGATAGTCCGGTGGAAAACATATTATTGGGTGTTGATTTTGTCGATTTTTTACAATTGCGCGAACAGCCTAAAAAAAATTATTGGCCACCACGCAATTCAGATTTTTTTGATCGATTGCGGGTAGATGAAAAATCTAACTCCAACTCTAGCTATCGCTACAATCAACTCAAGGATTTTAGCGCAGGGTTATTTTCCTTAACCGCCTTGAACGATAGCGTTTCCACTTTGCTGTCACAAAATGTAAACAGCGTTAACCGGACGCATTTGGGTTTTAATCCTGCAAGAGATTATCTCGATATCATCCGTCATGAAGGCCCGCGTGTGCTTTATCGTCAGAAAATGAATGAACTTAATAAGCGATTCGAACAACCCGGCATGAGCGTATATGACGCCAAGCTATGGTCTACTGAGTTTGAAGGTTTAAAAAGAACAATACAATTGGCGCTGGCACAGAATATTCAACTGACAATCTATATTAACCCATATCACTACAGCTATTTCGAAGCGATAGAAAAATCCGGTTATTGGCCGGAATTTGAAGCCTTCAAAAAAGGGTTAATGCAAGTGGTAAAGCAATACGGCCAGAATAAAGTTGCGCTTTGGGATTTTGCGCTTTATTCCAACTATACCGTTTCACCAAAACCAAGCAAGAAAGAAGCAAAAAAATTCCTTCGTTGGTTTTGGGAACCGGCGCATTATAAAGCCAAACTAGGCGAATATCTTCTTAGCGATATGTATCAACAATCTTGCGTCAAAAAGAAACTGTCGCCGGTAGGCGTCAAACTCAATGACATAGATATTGATCGCCACTTAGCCAAACAACGTCAATTAAGCGCGTTTATGACCTTACAAATTGAACAGTGACGAGCGGCGGCGAAGTTAAGCTGGGAACATTGCCCATTGTCGGGCTAAAGCCCGACCTACGCTTCTTTTTAGGCAATGCTAATCCACAAAATCAGTGACTGCGCCGACATCAACCAAACCGCCAAACACATCCCCTAAAACATAAACCCTTCCCTCTTTAGTCGCCAGATAATTATTAGTATTCGAATAGAACCTAAAAATAAAGCCGTCATAGTCCATGGTGGCTTGATTAGCGGGAGTAAAAAAATTAGGGAAGTTTTGCTCGGCAAATGCGAATAGACGATTGGATTGCGCGACGGATTGATCGGTTTCCAATTGATAATCCAGCAATACGCTTTGGCTACCGACAGTCGCTGTTCTAAACGCTAACATGGTTAAACCGCCCTCGCTAAAAGTCGCGGTATATTCACCATCTTGCAAAATCGGTATCGCAAAACCGCCGCCTGCTGAGGTGACGGCAAAAAACTCTCCGCTGTTCGGCGTTACTTTGACATTAGCAACGCCTTCGCCATCATCAAATCTATCATTAGCGTTGAGATCTTTCCAAACCGTTCCGACCAGAAAACGATTATAATGATCAGCAGCACCGTTGAGCGCTTGGGCAAAATTTTCACTTATCACCCAGGGGCCGACATTGGTGTTGATGTCATTTTCTTCAACAATGGCGAATCCGGCATTGGTATAATCTGCATCCAACGACATAATCGCCTTGCGATGACCGCGGCCAGACTGCATCCCGCTGCCGTCATTACCACCCCAGTCAATATTGAACGCCGCATGCGCATGCAAACTGTTTTCCCCGAATGAAAAAACATTGCCGCGAAGACGAGACCAGGAAAAACCAGCATCATCTATACGTTCAAATTGATTGTTATGGTCTTGCGCATCCCGACTAATTAAATCCAATGAATGCGTTTTTGCCGCTAAATATAAGCGCCGATCAAAAGCCGCCGGGGCTTTGGCTTCATAAGAATTAAATTCCTCTAACAATAAATCAGTATCCACAGCAAAAAAGTTGCGCCCGGAAGCAATATCCGAATGATTGGAAGTGGCTAAAAATTCGCCTTCCGCTTTAGGGTCTTGACGCGCGCGATTCATCAGCCAAACCAATTCTTGTTCAGCGCCGCTAGGGTGTAGCCCATCTTCTGTTTTATGGAACACCCACTCTTGAACAGGTAGGGCGTTTTTCGGCTGAATTTTTTGAGAATCTCTTGGGAACTTAGCTGTATTAAGCAGCACAGGCGGGTTTTCAGTGGGAAATGGCTCCGCCGATAAGGTTGTTGAAACGATTAACAAAAAAGGCGCGATGCTTTTCATTTTTTTCTCCCACAATTCTATAATAAAAAGGCAGTGTTAACTCCAGGTTAACACTGCCTCAATGATTTCAAACGTGAGTTATGTCAACTCAAATATTGTCAAGCTTTACAATAAGTCGGCACCCAGCTTCTATCTATCATGTGTTGCGGAATCGAATTAAAATCAAACGCTTTACCGTCATCAATCATTTGCTTGACATCAAACAAAAGCGCAACCTCCGGAATATCCTTGAAAAACATAGAATAAAAAGGACTTACCAACCACTCAGAAATTTTGATGCCGGTCGGGCCGATAAAGTTCCGTCTTTGCCCGACATGCGCGACTTCATCAATGGTAATTTCATCCAATAAAGCTTTCATGCGTTCCCTGACTTCCGGTTCATCCGCTAAAACATCATCAAACAACTTATGCAAGTGGCAATAAAAAGTCACGCCCATTAATTCCGTTACAAAAGCCGGGGTATCCATCAAAAAGCCGGGGAATTTTGGAAATTGTTCATAAACTTTTTCACTGATTGGCCCAAGCGGCACCCATTCAACTTTATCCAGGCCGCAGGTTCTCAACATTTCATCAAACAAACGCACATGACAAAATTCTTCCGCCAAGTGGACTCGGCTGATTTTATCTTCTACAGAATGCGAGTTAGCCATGTCCGGCACCACATCCCACGCGCCTTTAATGCCAACCCATTCATGCCTGGCGAACTTGTAAATACAAGTCAGCATCAAGGTCATTTTATCCAGCGATTTAGGGTCATCCTTCATTTCAACATAATTGCGGTAAAAAGCATCCGGATCGGCCAACGGCTTGCGTAATTTTACAGGGTTATCCTGAAATGATTTCAGTTTAGCGCGCTTTATCGCCAAATCACGATCTTCTTCAAATAATTCACCGCCATGTTGTTGGGTAAATTCCCAATAATCATCAAAATTCGCTTTACGTTCTTCTTCAGTAGCCGGTGAAAATACCGACAAAAATTTACCCGATCCCATATATTAAACCCCTTTGGTTTATCTTAAGAAAAATTACCAGTGACTATAATGAACTGCACATCAGCTTAATTCATTGTTAAAACTAAGGTCACTTACAGCTCAATAATCTGTCATTACCGATGCAAAACCCGGCATCCTAACACTTTGAGCAAAATTAACTTTGCCAGACATCAATAAATTGCTCATAAAGTCTTCGCTCTTGAGTAATCGCCCCTTGAATGCCGACAATTGCCGTAGCAAACGCTTGAGCACGATGCAAAGTTAAATCCAGCGGCCAATTATATAAGATTCCCATTAAAACAACCGAACAAAACGCATCGCCTGCGCCTACCGTATCCACCTGTTTAATGGTTTCTACCGGTTTAATCTGGGACTCTGTTTGCTTGTTCCGAATGACTTCCGCGCCTTTTTCACCCTTGGTCAAGACGATGTTTGGCAAATTCTCAAAGGCGATGCCGACGCTTTGTAATTCGCTCATTTCTTCATCATTGAGTTTCAACCATTGTGCGCCAAGCAACACCTCAGCGATCAATGACACCCTCCACCAAGGCGCGCGAAGATTAACATCAACAAATCGCAAATCGGATGATTTTTGTAATTTCGGCAAGCATTGGCGTGTTACGGCTTGCCTGAAAACCAGGCTGCCGTAATAGAGTAAGGTATTTTTGGGTATTTCCGGCATTAATGCGTGATCTATATAATCATAAGCACAATCACTGACTATCTGGTAATGCGGCTGACCTTGATCAAATATCACATCTACTCGTCCGGTGGGATGTTGTTGATCGATTTGTATAGCACTAGTATCCATCCCCCATTGACGCATAGCTTCAGTAATCTCTTGGCCCGCCTGATCATCACCTATCCGGGAAATAAATAAAGGCTGTAGCCCGAAAGCTTGTAAGTGCCAAGCCACATTAAAAGGGGCGCCGCCCAAAATGCGCGCGCCATCCGGAAAACAATCAAATAAAACTTCGCCAAATATAACCGGGCGATAAGCGGCTTGAGCATTAATCAAAATTAACCCAGCCTTGCGGAAGCAGCGCCATACCTATAACCATTTGATTTTATAATAAAAACAACATCACCTTTTAATCCCCTAACTCCAGAAATACTTTTTCTTGTGTATCAAATATTTAAAATAAATTACTCACAAAGCTGGGTTAATCATATTTTATATATTTAAATCTTGGATCATTGGGTGTTCCCTCCAAAGCCCCTTCTTGCTTGCCTGGCTGCCACATAATGACTTCTTCAATTTTATGCGCCAATTCAAAATCTTTGTTGGTAACGCCTTTTGCCGCATGATTAACTAATTTGACGATGACAAATGCATAAGAAACCGTCAAATCAGGGTGATGGAAAGCAGCTTCAGCGAGGTGTCCAACCGTGTTAACCACCATCAAGGTCGCTTTCCAGCCGCCGGTTTTATATTTCCGTCTAATCCAGCCTTTTTCATAATACCAATGCGGCAACTCATCCTTTAAACGTAATTCAATCTCTTCGTCGCTATAAACTTCATCATGATTTCGTTCTCGCCATCCCATAACACACCTCATCTCACTGAGTAAAAGTAATTAACTGCTTATACTCCGAAAATTCGCACCAGTACCCCACCCTCTAAAAAATAAACATTATGGAAATTGGGGGCACAGGCTTTAGCCTGCAAAATCAACAACATGTGCAGATTAAAGTCTGCACCCCAATTTGTTAGTTATTTAAGGGGTAAGGCGCTAGCTATATGCAATATTAACCCCGCTTTGCCATTGATAGCTTGTAGCCTTATGTTGCTACAAAAGAAAGACTGGGTAACTCAATCCTATTGTTTGCTAAAAATCAAATTAATCACACCCGGCGCTTCGCTGGCAATGGACGGCAATTTAGCTACGGCTCTTAAAGCTTCAACGCCGCCTAACAAATCGAAATCGGCCAATTTAATAATGATAGGTTTAACGGTGGTGATTAAAAACTGCTTACCGCCTAATTTGACGACTTGTAATTCAGCAGATACGGTAGAAGTTTTACCATGCAAAGAAAGGGAAACATCTTTGACTTGCATAAAAGAATCGCCCACTTTTAGCTTATCTAAAGCCACGGCATCAATTTGCGCCGTCACTTTCGCCATTGGAAATTTTTTTGTTTCAAACAACATTTCCCGCATTCTTTCATTCCGAATCGGGATAAGCGTTTCAACGCTATCCAAATCAATCGAAATTTCTACATTGCCGTTGTTGTCGATACCGCCTTTTAGCTTTTCGAAACTATGAACTTCGGCAACTTTGGACTTTTTGACAGACACAAAATGGATGCTGGAAAGTTCCGGTTTAAGCGTCCAATTCGCTGTCGCCATTGAAGAAAATAAAATTGCCGTCAAACCAATCCAAGTAGCGCCCAATGCTTTGATATTCATACCTTTATCCTTTTTTAAGTAATTAAAACACTCTCTGCAACAACCCGCAACAACGCTACGAATCATTGACTTTATTGATAAAAATTTCCTTGATGTCTCAACCAACCATCCGGATGACGACCGGCAGGATCATCATGCGTCCAATGTATCACACCTCCTTTTTTATTCCATTCATATTCGCCAAAAAACTCAACTTTGTCGCCGGTCGCTAAATTGGGAATGCGAGGCGCAAGGTCAATATTATGAGCGATTAATATCGTCAATTTGGAACCGTCTAATTTTAAAATAAATTTTTGATGACGCGAACCTTTTAAATCATCCGACAACAACTTAACGACAGTACCCTGTCCTCTAACCTGTATATCGCTCTGTTGATTCGCATAAGCATCCTCCAAGCGATTGTCTTCAGTAACAACAGCCGAGTTAAAGAGTTGCTCTAGCGGCAAACCTAATCGATCTGCAACTATTGACAGTACAAACAATATTAATACAACTATAATCTTCTTCATTGTTGTCAACTCATCTGTAGGGTAAAGGTCACCGGACCGTCATTGATTAAAGAGACCTTCATATCCGCCCCGAATTGGCCGAATTGACAATCCTGATAAATCCGGCTCGCTTTTTCCCGACAATAATTGAACATTATTTCCCCCATTTCAGGCTTAGCGGCTGCTGAAAAACTGGGTCTGTTCCCGCTTTGGGTATTCGCCGCCAAAGTAAATTGGGGAACCAACAACAAACCGCCGCCAATATCGCGTAAACTCAAATTCATTTTATCGTCTTGATCGGCAAATATTCGGTAATTGAGGATTTTTTCCAATAAGCGATCCGCTAATGGCTCAGTATCATTTTTCTCAACAGCCAACAAAGCCATAATGCCGACATCTATTTTGCCGATATCCTCACCGGCTACCGTCACTTTTGCCTGAGTGACTCGCTGAATAACAGTAATCATTAATTTATTAACTCCCTTTTAGACAAAGATTTCCTATAATTATACTTCAATCATCACATCTTAAGCCGCATACAAACATTGACAAAAATTATTACTGTACTGTTACTTTGCTTAACTTCCACTGTACAAGCTGGGATCTATCAATGGAAGGATCCTCAAGGCAATACCCATTACTCCGATCGCCCTAAGCGCCATGCAAAACGCATCGACATTTCGCCCGGCTATCATTTTCAACGGGTCAGCAAGGTTTACGATGGCGATACGATACAGCTCGCCAACGGCGAAAAAATCCGACTGGCCGGCATCAACACCCCTGAAATTGAAAGCCGTTATCGCCAAGAGGAACCAGGCGGCGATCAGGCCAAACAGTGGGTAACGGAACGCCTTGCAGGCAAAAAAATTCGCTTGGAAACCGATTTAGAAAAACACGATAAATATCGTCGAAAAATCGCCCATATTTTTGCTGAAAACAAAGAACACATCAATGCCATATTAGTCGCAGAGGGCTTGGCGTTTGTACGCATGCATCCGCCGAATTTAAAATATAGCGATTTATTATTCAACAAACAAGTTCAAGCCCGGTCAGCCAATAAAGGGATTTGGGCAAACAATTACTATGGTCCAACACCTTACACCCAATTTTCCGACAAAGCGCCGAAACAGTGGCAACGGGTAACAGGTCGCATCACCCGCATTAAACCGACCCGAAAAAATATTTATCTGAAGTTTTCAGATACTTTTGCAATAAAAATTGCCAAAAAGCATCAACACCTTTTTCCAGAGCTCAATAGACTGTTAAATAAACAAATAGAAGTCAGAGGATGGATCAGAAGGTCCTATGGGAAATTACATTTACAAATCACCCATCCGGGCGATATTTCGATGATAGATACAAAATAAAAACGCCGCTATAAATAGGCGGCGTTTTATTACTACCTGATTGGAACGGGGTAAATACCCCGTCCCGCCAAGTATGGTTTTAGATATCAGTTCTTTTATACACAACGCGACGATTCTGAGCTCTACCGGACGCCGTATCATTTGGCGCTACCGGACTGGATTCGCCAAAACCTTTAGTTGTTAAGCGATCTCCGCTGATGCCTTGGCTGACTAATTCACTTTTCACCGATTCGGCGCGGCGTTGCGATAAAGCCATGTTATAAGCATCCGATCCGCGACTATCAGTATGACCTTGAACCTCAACCGTCAACCCCGGATTCATATTCAACACCTTAATTGCATTAGTAAATAGCGGATGATAAATCGATTTGATATCACTGCTATTGGTGTCAAATAAAACGCCTTCAAAAGCCCAGCATCCTTGTTTATTGACAATCGCCCCTTTAGGGGTGTTTGGACAACGATCCAATGCATCAATCACGCCATCCCCATCGCTATCTAAGGCGGCAACAGGCGCAGGCGTTCCAGGTTCGAAAAACACTTTCTCAACGAAATTCGCCATCCCGGCATTGGAAGCAATTAATTCAGCTGAAGTTGAAAAACCGCAACCGCTGACTGCGGCTACTTCGTCTAAAACCTGTTTACCCACTTTATCCGCTTCATTGCCCACCCAAACGGTATAAATACATAATCTTTCACCGTATTGCTGTTTCAATTGTTCGGCAAGCGGCACAGGTGAACTAGCGTAATTATTGCCATCACTCAACACCACCATGGCAATATTCCCTGAAGCTGAAGCTAAATCAGTCGGCGCCTCTACTAATGCTGTCGTAACCGGCGTTCCCCCGCTGGAACAAGCCAATGAACTGATCGCTGAGCCAAATTGTGATGCGCTATAGGGTTGTACTGCTTGGTTCGATTGGGTAAATTGCCAATCCAAACAAGGACCAAAACCAAAACTGCGCAAACCCGCCTTTAAATCCATTTCCGGTAAAGTTTGGTTCAAACGATTCAACAATTCCTTTTCAATGGACAATTTAGATACGCCGGTTTGAGCAGAAAAACCGGTTCCCAAATATGTCTCACTCATTGAAGAAGAAGAGTCATTAATGACAAATAAAGTATGCGCTTTCTGTTGTAAAGCGCCGGATTGAATTTTAGGCGTTAAATCCACCGCTTGAAATGGTTGAAAAGTGTTAACCGATTGCGTCGCGCACCCGCTCAATACGACCGCAGTAACAGTTGATATGATTATAGATTGTTTCATTCAAGTCTCCTTTCGTTCAATTATTAATATTTTTTTATACGTCATTAAAAGCTACTCCTTATTCTTTAATGAAAATCGGTAAAAACTTCCTCTTAATGATTGATTAGAGTTTAGTTTAATAATCAATATAAGTGTAAGCTTCCTTGATTTTTTATCAACGCGACTCTATCACAAGTATAATAAACATTTTATGAATAATATTTAAAGTAAATTACACCTATAAATTCAAGCATGACAATCAAAACACGTTTCGCTCCAAGTCCTACCGGTTACTTACATGTCGGCGGCGCCCGCACCGCCCTATTTTCCTGGTTATACGCCAAAAAACATCAAGGCTCTTTTGTGCTACGGATAGAAGACACCGATCTGGAACGCTCGACGCAAGCGTCCGTCGATGCAATTTTAGAAGGCATGGACTGGTTAGGCTTAAACTATGACGAAGGCCCTTATTACCAAACCCAACGCTTTGATCGCTATAAAGAAATCATTCAGAAACTGCTGGATCAAGGCGATGCTTATCATTGTCTTTGCAGCAAAGAAGAATTAGACGCCATGCGCGAGCAACAAATGGCGAACAAAGAAAAGCCGCGCTATAACGGCAAATGCAGAGATTCTAATCATGATCATCAATTAGAATCGGTCATCCGTTTTAAGAATCCGACAGATGGCGAAGTAGTTATCAATGATTTGATTAAAGGCTCGATCACAGTCGCCAACCGTGAACTTGACGACCTGATCATTGCCCGCTCCGACGGTTCTCCCACCTACAACTTAACCGTTTTGGTTGATGACATGGATATGGGCATTAATTATGTGATTCGCGGCGATGATCACATTAACAATACCCCTAGGCAAATTAATATTTTAAAAGCATTGGGCGCAGAGCCGCCTCATTATGCTCATGTGCCGATGATATTAGGCGATGACGGCGCCCGCTTATCAAAACGGCACGGCGCAGTCAGCGTAATGCAATATCGAAACGATGGCTATTTACCCGCTGCGCTATTGAATTATCTAGTCAGACTGGGTTGGTCGCATGGCGACAAAGAATTATTCACAATTGATGAAATGATTAAGCTATTCGATTTGAATGACGTTAATGTATCAGCATCTACTTTCAACACTGAAAAACTGCTTTGGCTGAATCATCAATATATAATGAATAGCGACCCTGCGGAAGTCGCCGAACACCTAGTCTGGCATTTCGCTAATCAAGGTATAGACCCGCAAACCGGCCCGGACTTGACAGAGTTAGTTAAAACTCAACGCGAACGCTGTAAAACGTTGGTGGAAATGACCGAAGCCAGCCGCTACTTTTATCAGGACTTTGAACAATATGATGAAAAAGCGGCGAAAAAGAATTTCAAACAAGGAACGGAGCAAGTGCTGCAAACCTTGTACGATAAATTCTCCGCCGCTTCGGAATGGGATGGCGAAAAATTACATCAAATGGTTTTAAACACGGCTGAAGAAATGGAATTAAAACTGGGCAAAGTCGCCCAACCGCTACGCGTCGCCGTAACCGGCGCAGGCGTCTCACCCGCTATCGATAAAACTTTATCTTTATTAGGCCGCGATAAAACTTTAAATCGTTTAAATAAAGCAATTCAATATTTGCATTCTAAACAATCATAATAAGGCAAAAACGTATTTAATTTTTTTAAGCGAAAGACTAGACAAAGCAAAAATACCCTGTATAATTGCAGAGCTCAACTGACGGGGCCATAGCTCAATTGGGAGAGCGCAACACTGGCAGTGTTGAGGTCGGCGGTTCGATCCCGCCTGGCTCCACCATTATTTTGGTAAAGTCGTTAAACAGTCTTAGTCCCCATCGTCTAGAGGCCTAGGACACCGCCCTTTCACGGCGGTAACGGGGGTTCGAACCCCCCTGGGGACGCCATATATTAACCGGCATCTAAACCGGACAACGGAGTTAGCTAATGCTAATCATCCGCAACCTGAATAATCAGGTATTAGATAATCTTAAAAGTCTTAGTCCCCATCGTCTAGAGGCCTAGGACACCGCCCTTTCACGGCGGTAACGGGGGTTCGAACCCCCCTGGGGACGCCATATTAAATCGCATCCATTGCAATAGTAATGGATGCGACTCTTACTCATCTTCCAAAATATTATTGACTGCGCTCAGCAATTTAGCAATATTAATCGGCTTGGTAATATAATCCGTAAATCCCGCATCCATTCCTTTTTTAATATCACTGTCCCGCGCATTTGCCGTCACTGCGATTACCGGAATGCTCTTGGTCGCATCGTTCCGTTGCAAGATTTTTAAAATATCATAACCGCTTTGCCCAGGAAGGTTAATATCCAACAAAATAAGATCCGGCAAATGGGTAAAAGCTAAATCGATGCCTAGCTTCCCATCCGGCGCGGAAATTAAATCATAGGAACTGTGTTTTTGGATGACTTTAGTCACTACCGTCAAATTGGCCGGATTATCTTCCACATATAAAATCGTTTTACCCGTTTTTTCCTGAATACGCTCTTTTTGTTGCTGTTCGCCGCTGAGCAAATTTTCCGATAAATTTGCCGCCGCGCCTTCCATCTCAGATTGATACGCCTGCAACTCTATCCAAAATGAACTCCCCTGACTTATGCCGCTCTGCACACCTATTCGTCCGTCCATCATTTCAACCAAACGTTTACTAATGACCAGCCCAATCCCTGTTCCTTCAATATTCGAATTTTCCAAGCCCATACGGTTAAATTCTTGGAAAATTTGTTGCTGATCCTCTTCGCTGAGCCCTATGCCGGTATCGGTTACGGTGATTCTGATCGTCTCTTTGCTAAGCGCCACACATTCCACATCTACGCGCCCTTTATTTTGATTATATTTAATCGCATTCGATAATAAATTCAATAATACCTGTTTAATCCGCATATAATCGCCTTTAACGCGAAAACGACTGACAGGCTTCTGCAAATATATTTCTCTTTGCTCAGCTAACGGGGTAATCAGTGAAAAACATTCGGTAAAAACATCATCTAAAAGTACATTTTCAATCGATAAACTTAATTTACCGGATTCAATCGCCGCTAAATCCAAAATATCGTTAATTAATCTTAATAAATGCTCTCCCGCTTTGAGAATTTCAACCACATTTGAAATGGACTCTTCATCTTCCACATCGATTTTCAATAACTGACCAAACCCTAAGATCGCGTTTAAAGGCGTTCTCAACTCATGACTCATGGAAGACAAAAAATCTGATTTAGCTTGACTGGCCTTCTCCGCCTGCTCTTTGGCGACAGCCAAATTGACTTCATATTTTTTATGTTCGCTTATATCGGAACACCAGATTAAAGTGGTCGCTTGAGATTTAAATTCTGTCGCAACCAAAGACATCAAACCCCAACCCTCTGTTTGATCTCGTCTTATAAATTTAACCTCTTTATTGTAAATATGCCCCTTCGCTTTTAATTCAGTCTGGATGCTTTCATAGTCATCTTCGGAAGCATAAATAAGGGCTTCTGTCATGGTCAACAAAGTTTGCTGATCACATCCCAATAATGTCGATGCGCCGTTATTTGCAAAGGTAATTGCACCTTGTTGATTCGACATTAAAATAGCAATCGGACTGGACTGCAGAATATGCCTGAATTGACTTTCTTTGGCCCTAATTTGCGCCGTCCGCTCAATAACCTTGGTTTCAAGCTCATCGCGTGAACTATGCAAAACTCGATTAGTTCTCATCGCCATGGAAATAATAAAAACAAAAGTCCCTAAGGTAACCAAAACCACTATCGTCAAGATAAAAATAATCACATTCCGAGAAGCAAAATAAGAAGATAACGCCTCCTCCTCGTCTATTTCGGTAGTAATGCCGATTCCCAATTTCGGCAACCAAGCCCATGCGCCTATCACCCTAACGCCTCGATAATCTCGATAACCGTCAACATTTTGCCCGATATTTCTTTTTAATACCTGTTGCGCCATTTTAGTTAAAGGTCTTTGTTCAGGAGCGGCAACAGCTTTTAAACCTTTGCTTAAGTTTACCCCCGGATCGGAAATGGTTATTGATAAAACGCTACTTTGACTCTGCTCTAACAAACCTATTTCCAACAAATGATCTTCAAAACGACTTTCTGAGATTAACAACCCCCGACTGTCTACAGCATAAGTTTCACCGGATTCGCCAATCCGTCCGGTACGCAAAATTTCTGAAAATTGCATACCCGGATCTAACCTATTGGTAAAAACAGCAATGACAGCACCCGCCTTATTTTTAATCGGCGTCGCGATAAACATGGTTGGAGGAGTTGCTATATCTCGATGTTTTGCGGTTTTGATATGAACATCAGAATAAACAGGCGGAATGAATACCGTTTCACCGTTAAAAACCCTTTTCAATAACGCTGGCTTTTGCTCAGCGATGAGATTAACAGCCCCCAAATTACTATCTCTCATTGAACCAATATTAATATTGTTTCTATCAATTACAAAAAATCCTAAGCCCCCTAAAATCGGCTTTTCCTGTTGATGAAATTTTCTTAATGCTTGCGTCACTTCGGCCTGCAATAAAGCTTGTTTATTCGGGGGTTGTTGCATTAATTGTTCAACATAACTGACTAGCTGTTCATTTTTACCAATATGCTGAATGACCGAACTTTTATTTTGGAGCCAGACCATTAGGCTTTCGATAGAAGTATCACGCACTGATTTAAGCATTTCTTCCGCATCCGAAAGCACTTTTTGTTTATTTAAACGTAAACCCGCCCAGCTTGTAGTTATGATGACGACCACGAAAACCAATAATGAAAACCCCATATACAGATTAAATTTACCGGCATTAAATTCATTATCCGGCTGCTCGGATTTCAATAATTTATAAAAAAAATACAGTGAAAAAAATAAAAAAACAGTACAAAAAGCCAGAATCAACAATGGCAAACCATATTGATAATGATAAAGTTGAAAAAAATATTCAAATAAGAAATCAGCGGACATGAACAATGTAAATTAATCAATTAACTTGGATAAGCATAGTATTGATATGCTCTCTCCGCCATTAAATTAATACGCCCATCATTATTTTTCAATTTGTTAAGCAGAATATCAAATATTGATCACTATTTTCGAAGGCTGGGTTAAATTTGCGACAACCAATAACGCTGATGTTGTTTCCGAGCGCTGTTAAAGATCAGTCTGCCGTTACCGGAAAATACGGTTATAGCCCCATGCTGATAACTATTCAACCACTCGATCCGATGTCGTCTATACCTATCTATAACTTCTTGATGAGGAAAACCGAAGCGGTTTCGATATCCGGCCGGAATCAGGATTTTGTCGGGATCGACTTGCTGAAGAAAAATAACCGACGAAGAGGTTTTACTGCCGTGATGCGGAGCAATCATAACATCACTTTTCAAATTGCTTCCGTAAGCCCCCGCCAGCCATTTTTCCGCCTCTTTTTCTATATCGCCGGTCAATAAAAAACGGTGATCTTGAGCCGTTATTTTCAATACACAGGAATTGTTATTTTCAGAGCTGAACTTGTTTGTCGATGGCGGCGATAATATTTCAAACGTAACTTCATCCCAAACCCATGACTGTCCTGTTATGCATAATTGCCCAATCTGATGAAACGAATCAATGGCTTGACTTACCATAATTTGTTGTACAGAAATCGCCTGAATGATGGATTGAGCGCCGCCGATATGATCATTATCGCCATGACTGACGATCAACATATCAACCTTACCAATTCCTTGATTAACCAAATAGGGCAAAACCGCCGCTTTACCTAAATCAAATTGATCTGAATAACGCGCACCAGCATCAAACAACAAAACATGATTTTGCGTTTCGATGACCACTGCCAAACCCTGACCAACATCCAACATCGTCAGTTTCAATTCACCGCTTTGTATTGTTTGTTTTTCAAAGGTCAACAACGGTAAAAACAAAAACATACTAAGATACCGACCTGGAACGCCTCTAGGCATAAACAAAATCAGCACGCCGAATAATGCGAAAAGCAGTGTAATATTATCCGGTGGAAAAAAATCAATTGCGGAATAAGGCAAACTCTTTGCGTAATCTAATCCCGTCCACAGCAAATTCAAACTAAAATCACACAATCGCCATAACGGTATTGAAAAATCCGGGGCGACCAGAAATGCAATTACAGCCGACAAAGCCATAGGCGTGACCAATAAGCTGAAAACCGGCACCGCCACCCAATTCGCTATCGGCGCAATGATTGAGACTTTTGCGAAATAAAACGCCGTTAACGGTGCCAACCCAACCGCCAGTAAGCAATGGATTTTCCCGTTCAAGAAACCGGAAGCCGCTTTCTTCAATTGTCCGCTATAGGCATACATAATCAAAAAAACGGCGGTAAATGACAACCAAAAGCTTACCGATAATACCGCCAAAGGGTCCCATAAAACAATTAACAACAAAGCGACAGAAACCGCTCTGGCCAACGGCAAATGGCGCTGCCAAATAATTGCCGCCAAAACCACCGATAACATGATTAAAGCGCGTTGCGTAGGTAATGAAAAACCGGCCAAAGCTGCGTAGAGCAATGCGGCGACAAACGCCGAGCAGGCCGCAATAATTTGCGGCGAGTATTTTTTTATATAGATTAATGCCCAAAGCCTGATCACTAACCCATAAACCAGTCCGGCCGCCAAGCCGATATGCAAACCTGAAATAGCGATTAAATGGCTGACCCCGGTTTTTGTTAACACATCCCAATCACCAGGTGTTAACAAGGAACGGTCGCCGGTAGTCACCGCCAGCAACAAACCTTTGTAGCGGTATTCTTCAAGAAAGTATTTTAACCGTTCAATAATTTGATAACGCCATGCCGATATACTGAATGGCGAATATTGATCCGCCAGTAACTGCGCTTGCGGTCGGTTCCTAACATAGCCAGTAGCGCCCACCTGATTAACAAAAAGCCAGCGCTCATAATCAAAACCGCCCGGATTATAACGCCCGTAAGGTTTTTTCAGTTTCACGGTAAAGCGCCAGAATTGATTTGGTTTAACCGGTTGATCAGTTCGATACCAATTTAATCTTATTCGGGTCGGCAGTTTTTTATCGGAGTCAATAACTTTAAAATTAAACCCTACCTTATTGTTATCGCGTTTGGGATTAGATTCAATCACGCCTTGAACGACCAATAGCCGCCCTTCTAATTCGCTGGATAAAATCGAATTAAAATGCAACTGCGCATAACCAACCACCCACACAATCCCGATAACAAAAAACATCATTCGCTTTTTTCTAAAAAAAGCTAAAACACACGCAATCACTATCAAAATAATAATGTCATAGGCATCAGGCAACGATTTCATTTGTTGTACAGCGATGACGCCCGCAACGAAACTCGCGATAGAAAAAATCATCTTTATTATTCCATTCCAATTTCGGTTACTCTATAACGATTAAAACCTGATAGAATGAAGGAATCTGAAGCAAATTACCGTATGTATCATGCCTAGAAGAATAATTAAAAAATACATGCCAGATCCTGAGTTTATCAGACAACATAAAAGCCTACAGTTTTTAGGTCATCGCTTGCACGACCCGAACTTATGGCATTTAAACAGAAAATCAACGGCATTGGCTTTTGCGGTGGGTCTGTTTTGCGCCTGGATTCCAACCCCCGGACAAATGGCGATTGCCGCCATGATTGCTTTTTATGTGCGCGCTAACCTACCGATTTCAGTTGTTTTAGTTTGGATCACTAATCCATTAACAATGCCGCCTATGTTCTATTTCGCTTATTGGCTGGGAATGTTTTTATTAGGCCGCGATACGCCAGGAGATGATTTCCAATTCAGTGTCGATAGCGTCTTAGCCAGCCTGGGAGAAATTGGAGGACCGTTTTTATTCGGCTGCTTGGTGCTAGGCATTATTTCCTCAGCCGCCGGTTATTTCGGTATAAATCTTTTTTGGCGAACAGTAGTCAGAAAACGCTGGGATGAGCGTAATCAAAAAAACAACTGATATTTCCTCATACTCATTTTCTTTCAATTATCACTGTTCTTGGCTCCTCTTGTAGCTGATACCTCTGGGGAGCCACTCCATTAAGTTAAGCGCTTAAACTGTGTTTAAGCTAATGTAGGTGCGGATTTATCCACACAATGCGACTCCTCCCCAAGGGCACAAGTGAATTCGCACCTACAATGATCGCTACATTTACTAAACTTAATGGTATTGGAAGCAACCCTAATTCTTTCCTATTCTACTCTGCTCAACTGAGTCGCCACTTGTTTAAAAAAGTTGCTAAAAGAATGTAACTAGAGTATAAGTTAAGCATCTTGCTAATGACTACCAAACTACCCGGAATATAAGTAGCGAATAAAAAATTAATTTTGCAAACCTGAATACAGTTTGCAAAACCTCTTCGCTCACAGATAAGCCTAACACTTTGTGTTTATCAGTATTTTTTTGGATTATATACATCCATGAGAGGAAGAACAATGAGTAATAATACAAACGCATTTCATTTAGGAGTTCGGTTTACCGAAATCGGCATTGCCGGCATATGGTTATTAATGCTTTATCCCATTTTGCTATGGACTGTGGTAGGAACACTCAGCGCCTACGGTTTTCAAGACAAAGTCACTCATATTCAAGACCAGGATGGCGAAAGCCTCAGCATCCCAACCATTATCCGTCGGGCAGAACAGTTTTATAAGATACAAGACCAAAAACAGCAATTTGAAAGTCAACTAAAACAACTTAATCAAGAAACCATCGAGATCAACAAAAAAATTATTTTTAATGAAGAAAGAAATTATCTCTGGGAACAAAAATGGGATGATTTCAAAATAAAGATCGTACCTAAATTAGATGCATTAAATGATCAGCAAAACATCGCCAATCCGGAATACTTTGATATTGCAGAAATAGGAAATGGCATTGAGAATTATAAGTCTGAACCAGACATCACTCCGCACATCAATACCTACCAACAATTCGCCTTTGAACATGAAAAAATTGAGAAAGAACATATGCGCTTTCACACCGATTTACAAAAAATCAAAACCGAAAGCCAGCTCATCAAAAAAGAAATTAACAAACACGAAGCGGAATCTTTAAAAGTGATTAAAAAAAATAATGGCGGCGATTTTATTATAGAACTGGACTATATGAGAAAGCTGAATTTCAATCACTTTGCCACCATGCCCAGCCAACTATTAACGTTGATCTTAACCATAACCATGGGAACGCTAGGAAGTTTAATTTACTTAACCATGGATTTCTTTAATGATAAAGAGAACAAATCCTTCAGTTGGTATTTATTCCGTCCATTTTTGGGCATGGTGACTGCGGTAGCTATTTTCATACTTGCCAAGGCCGGTCAGTTAACGATTTCTGACACCAGCGCCACACAAAGTCTTTCTGAAAATTTGAATCCGTTTTTTATTTCCTTCCTGGGTATTATCTCCGGTTTACTTTCCGAACAAGCCACTGAAAAGATCAGAACGGCCGGTATTTCCTTTTTTCGCTCAAGAGAAGATAAGTTCGATCAGAAACGCTGGGCGATAGGGCTTTCCAAAGCGATTCAAGAACAGGGGAAAAATACGAAAGAACTGAGCCAATATCTGAATACACCCGAAGACGTAATCAATAGCTGGGTAGAAGAGAAAAAACCGGTTCCATCAGCCGCTCAATTAATTATTTCCGCTTGGCTTAGCTTACCGGTGCGCGATCTTTTTTCGGATTTAGAGCCGGGAGCTTGAAAATTAAAACGTTTGGGACGGGGTGAATACCCCGTCCCGCTCAGGACCTTCCTTAACTTAATGGCCGTACGCTCACCCCTGCAAAAACCTAAAGCGCTTGCTTTGTCGGGCTGAAGCCCGACCTACACGCTTTTATCCTTTATTTTTCAGAGCTTCAACGACTTTATCGCCGAATTCAACAGTACTGATGATATTAACGTCGCTTCCCGGTTTCGATAAATCAGCTGTGGAATAACCTTCGCCGAATACGTTTTGCATGGCGTCCCAAACATTTTTGGCTTCATCCGCCATATCAAAGCTGTTTTCCAACATCATTGCCACGGAACCGATCATAGAATAAGGGTTTGCCATGTTTTTTCCGGCAATATCCGGCGCGGAACCGTGTGAAGGTTCGTAATACGCTTTTTCATTACCAATGCAGGCTGAAGGCATTAAGCCTAAAGAACCGAGAATACCGCCGCCTTGGTCGCTTAAAATATCGCCGAACATATTCTCCATCACCATCACATCGAATTGGGTCGGATTCAGACATAATGCCGTCGCCGCCGCATCCACTAAGATATTGACCACCTTAACGTCCGGGTAATCAGGCGCCATTTCTTCCAAAATTTCATTCCATAAAACACTGGACTTTAACACATTGCTTTTATGAATATTGTGCAGCACTTTTTTACGACGACTGGCCAGTTTAAATGCCTGTTCTAAAATATTACGGATCTGATCTTCATCATATTCCAAGGTTTCACGCACATAACGTTTGCCATCTTCAGCGACGCCGGTTTCTTTATTGCCGAAATAAAGCCCGCCGACTAATTCTCTGACGATGATTAAATCAATGCCCTCACCGATTATTTCCGGTTTCAACGGTGAAAAATGAGCCAATTTTTTAGGTAGTGAAACCGGTCTGAAATTCGCGTAAGTATTGTAACGACGACGCATCGGCAACAATGCGCCGCGCTCCGGCTGTTTATCCACCGGAATTTTTTTGGATTCCTCGTGGCTTAAACCGATTGGGCCTTTCAAAATAGCATCCGCCGCATCACAAGTATCAATCGTTTCTTGTGGGAAAGCATCGCCGGTTTCAAAATATGCGCAAGCGCCGAATAAGGCTTCGTTAAGCTCAAAAGTCACATCATTTCGGCTTTCGATGACTTTCAATACTTTTAAAGCTTCACGGGTAATTTCCGGGCCTATGCCATCGCCGGCCAATACGGCTATTTTGTAATTCTTCATGTTTTTCTTTAACTCTTAAATGGAATATATAATCTTTTATGAATTCTTAGGCGAGCATAGGCAGCAAAGCAAGGCGCACAATGCGCATCCTACTTAGGTAACTCGCAATAAATACCCCACCCATCTTGCTTGTCTTTTTGTCCGTCTTCTGCGTTGCCTACATGAATGTAGGTAAGGGGCGTGAGCAGGAGCGGAAGCTTTGTATAAATAGTTACATAGCCTGCTATGCGCCTATTTATACGCCTCGGCAACTGCTCCATGCGTTGCTCTACCTCCTGCATCCTTGCAGTCGTTGAATACGAACAAAAATCCTGCGCAATATGGGTAGTTTATTTACGGCGAGTTACCTTAGGATATAAACGGGTTTTCGAAAACAATGGTTTCGTTCCGCTCAGGTCCCGTTGAGAGAATTGTAACCTTAACGCCGACTAGCTCTTCAATGCGTTTAATATAGTTTTTTGCATTTTCCGGCAAAGCATCATAATCAGTCACGCCACGGGTGTTTTCCGACCAGCCGGGCATTTCTTCAATTTCCACTTCCGCAGCTTGGTATTGGTCAGCGCCGATCGGGGCAACATCAATGCTTTCACCGTCAATTTTATAGGCGATGCCGATGCCGATTTTTTCCAAACCGTCCAAGACATCGAGTTTAGTTAGGCAAATGCCGCTCAAGCTGTTCATTTGCGCGGATTTACGCATAGATACCGCATCAAACCAACCAGTGCGTCGTTTACGACCGGTGGTTGCGCCGAATTCATGACCTTTAACGCCTAGATGCTCGCCGTTATCATCATCCAGCTCAGTCGGAAAAGGGCCATTGCCGACGCGTGTTGAATACGCTTTTGTGATGCCTAAAATATAATCAAAATTCAACGGACCCAAGCCGGTGCCGGTTGCTGCGCCGCCCGCTGTAGTGTTTGACGAGGTCACAAATGGATAGGTGCCGTGATCAATATCCAACAAAGCACCTTGCGCGCCTTCAAATAAAATATTATCACCCTCCTGCTGTTGTTGAAATAATTGTTCAGCCACATCAGTCAACATCGGAATAACGCGCTCGGAGAAATTCAATAATGCATATAACATTTCTTGATAATCAACAGCGTCCGTATGATAAAAATTTTCCAACATGAAGTTGTGATAGTCTGTCAATTCCTTTAACTTATCCGCCAATTCATCAGGGTTTTTGAGATCGCCCACCCGTAAACCTCGACGCGCCACTTTGTCTTCATAAGCCGGGCCAATGCCTCTGCCTGTAGTGCCGATTGCTTTACCGCCGCGCGCTTTTTCTCTTGCTTGATCTACTGCGATATGGATTGGTAATATCAGAGCACAGGCCTCGCTGATTTTTAGGCGCTCTCTAACCTGTATGCCGGAGTTTTCCAAAATTTCAATTTCTTCAAACAAAGCTTCCAACGATAACACCACGCCATTGCCGATCAAACACTGCACATTTTCTCTTAACACCCCTGAAGGTATTAAATGCAAAACTGTTGTTTCATCATTTATCACCAGGGTATGTCCGGCATTATGCCCCCCTTGAAAACGCACTACTGAACTTACCTGATCAGTCAACAGGTCGACCAGCTTGCCTTTTCCCTCGTCACCCCACTGTGTACCGATGACTACAACATTTTTTCCCATACCAAATCCAACTTCGTTTAAAGGGGGGTAACAACCCACTCTTGTTTCTCTTTAGATAATACAGCTGTACAACCTAAGTCTTCAGCTGTTCCTGATTGACCGGGCAATTGCTGTATTACAATCGTACCGGACGCTCTTAACTCGCGTATTTTATCGCGATGTTCGGCATCATTTTCAGCAAACGGCGCAAACACGACTTGCTTATCCGTATTTCGAGCGCGCAAAGCCAAACTCGCCAAAATTTTCAAATCAGCGCTAAAACCGGTCGCCGCTCGCGCTCGACCAAAGAATTCGCCAATATTATCATAACGACCGCCGCGGGCGATTTCTTTACCAACGCCGGGTACAAAGGCAGCGAAAACGATGCCAGTGTGATAGTGATAACCACGTAGCTCGGACAAATCAAAATGTACGGGTAAAGCCGGAAAATGTTGGGCTAATTGCTCGGCGATATTTTTTAAATCAGCTAATGATTGTACGACTTCTTCTACATTTCCTAATAGCTGTTCCGCTGCTTGAAAAATTTCCAGGCCGCCGTTTAATTTCGGCAACTCAATAAAAATTTTCTTGAACTGGGCGTCAATATCAAAACTTTCAACCAGCACAGTTAATTCGGTCATGGCTTTACGCTGCAATACATCAAACATCGCAGCTTCCTGTGATGGAGACAAACCCGCTTGTTCCGCCAACACGCGGTAAATACCGACATGCCCTAAATCCAAATGCACATTTTCGATGCCCGACATGGCCAGCATTTCCAGCATCAGATGAATGACTTCCATGTCGCCCGCCAATCCACCATCGCCATATAACTCAGCGCCAATCTGCATTGGACTGCGGGATTTGTCGAGATTATCGCCCAGGCAATGCAATACCGTTCCCACATAACACAGACGGGTCAGCCATTCATGTTGCATATGGTGACCGGCGATGCGCGCCACTAAAGGGGTCATGTCGGCGCGTATTCCCAACATTTTTCCGCTGACTTGATCGGTCAGTTTAAAGGTCTCCAAATCCAGATCAGAAGCCGAACCGGTCAGTAATGAATCCAAAAAATCCACCATCGGCGGAATCACTAGTTCATACCCCCAGCAAGCAAAAACATCCAATAACTGTCTCCGTAATTGCTCTAAATGATTGGCTTCAACCGGCAATACCTCTTCTATTCCTTCGGGTAATAACCAGGAATTTTGTGTCTGCATATTTTCTATATCCTACTCGCACAAAACGCCCCACACTGTGGAGCGTTTTAAATCAGTCTATTGTAGCAACTGAACGTTTATCGCCTTAGCGATTTAAGTGATTTTATTTCTGTTTTTTAAAATACTTAAAGAAATCCGAATCAGGCTCCAATACAATCATATCACCTGAATTCCTAAAGGTTTTCTTATAAGCATTCATACTACGATAAAAAGCAAAAAACTCAACATCAGCGCCGTATGCTTTGGCATAAATATCCGCTGCGGCAGCATCGCCGTTACCGCGTAAAATTTCCGCATCTCTAAACGCTTCGGCCAATATAATCTCACGCTGTTTATCGGCGTCTGCGCGAATGGTTTCCGCCGCTTCCGAACCTTGCGATCTGAACTCTCTCGCCACCCGCTCACGCTCGGCTTCCATTCTTCGATAAACCGAAGAACTCACGTCGTCAGGCAGATCAATGCGCTTCACCTGCACATCGACAATCTCAATACCCAATTTGCTGGCTAAAGGCGATGCATTGGTAATTAATGCTTCACGAATAATGCTGCGATCTGTAGAAACCAACTGTTTGATTTCCCGTTTACTGAATTCGCTTCGATAGGCGTCTTTGATAATTTGATCCAAACGCACGTTGCCTTGATTAATATCGCCGGCGACATTGGTGTAAAAAGTTTTTACATCACCGATACGCCACTTAACAAAAGAATCGACGATAACGTTTTTCTTTTCAGCCGTCAAAAAACGTTCAGGCGCCGAATCCATGTTTAAAATACGTTTATCGAATTTTTTAACATTATTAATAAATGGCAATTTAAAATGAATGCCGGGTTCATAATCGGCTTCAACAATTTCCCCCAAGCGAAACTTCATTGCTCTTTCTGTTTCAGTGACTGTAAATACAGTCATCGAAGCCAACAGCATAAATGCGCCCAGGGCGACTAAAATTTTATTTGCTCCCATGTTAACGGCCTCTCACGTCTCGCCCGCGAATGCTGCTGGGCCTAATATTTCTGTTAATGGTTCTAGCCGGCTGTTTGCTGAAAGTCTGCGCCGCCGTATTAGTCATAGGCGCGTTGCTCACATTTCTCGAGCCTCCGCCTATTCTATCTAAAGGCAAATAAAGGAGATTATTACCGCCGTCAACATCAACCATGACCGTATCGGTATTTTCAAGCACGTCTTCCATCGCTTCTATATAAATACGCTGACGAGTGACTTCCGGAGCCTTTTTATATTCGAACAGTAATTGTTCAAAACGGCTGATTTCACCATTTGCTTGCGCAATGACTTTCTCTTTATAAGCTTCTGCTTCTTGCACCAACCGCGAAGCACCCCCGCGCGCTTTCGGCACTACATCATTAGAATAAGCTTCCGCCTCATTAATCAAACGCTGTTTATCCTCACGCGCTTTAATGGCGTCTTCAAAAGCGCCCTGAACCTGTTCAGGCGGTTGCGCATCTTGCAAGTTTACACTGGTGATTAAAATACCGGCTTGGTAAGTATCCAAAACCTTTTGAATCTCCTGCTTGATTTCCGAAACAATTTCACTACGTCCTTCGGTTAACACGAAATCCATATTGTTATGACCGATCACACCACGCTCAGCGCTCTCCGTCACTTGTTTCAAAGTCGCCGCAGGATTCAAAACATTAAAAGCAAAATCTTTGGCGCTCTTAACTTGATATTGCACAGCCAAACGCACATCAACAATGTTTTCATCTTTCGTCAGCATCAAGGCTTCTCTCGGAACCGACCCGGCCCCTTGCCTGCCGCTGGAGCGATAACCGACCTCAATAAAACGTTGCTTCTTAACGTCGACAATTTCAACTTTTTCAACGGGTCTGGGAATATGCCAATTCAAGCCCGGCATAGTAGTCTCAACATAAGCGCCGAATCGCGTTTCAACGCCGCGGGTTCCTTCATCAACGATGTAGAATCCGCTTAAACCCCATAAAAGCGCAGCCCCGGCAAACAAAAACCCCAAGCCCTTCATAGAAGAGCCATGATGATCTCCGCCACCGGAACCGCCGCCAAACAAACCACCTAATTTTTCTTGCATAGAACGGATTGCTTCATCAAGGTCAGGCGGGCCGTTTTGATCGTTTCGTCCGCTCCAAGGATCTTTATTGTCGCCACCGGGTTCATTCCAGGCCATACTAAATGCTCCAATCGGAAATAATATTGTTTTTAAATCCCTATTAATCGTAATTTTACAAACTTCCCTGTGCAAAATTCTTTATAACAAACTCTTTATTCTAACTTAATTTTAGAATTTCAGCTTAATTCTTCTATTTTTATATCTTTCAACAACCCCAAATATTTTTTATCGATTTCCACAGCCATTTCCCAGCCGCCGGTTTCATTAACTTCTTCCTGTAAAATTTTTGCAAAATCAAACAATTTGGCCCTGACCCCTGCTTGCCGAGCTTGAATAAAACATTTTCGCCTCACTTTTGTCCCGGCAAATAACTCGGCTAATGCGGTCTTTAACAAATCACAGCCGATTTCATTTAAAGCCGACATCCAGACCCGAACCGGTTTACCGGTATCGTCATAATCAATATGAGGCTCAACATTGTCCAACAAATCGATTTTATTATATATATGCAATTGCGGAATCTCATGAGCGTCAATTTCTTCCAACACCTCATTAACATGGGCGATTGTTTCGTCCCTGTCTTCAGCGTTGGCGTCGACCACATGCAAAAGCAAATCCGCTTCACTGGCTTCTTGAAGCGTTGATTTAAAAGCCGCCACCAATTCATGTGGAAGATGGCGAATAAAACCGACGGTATCGGCAATCACCAAGTCAGCGCCGTTATTCAGGGCTAAATTGCGTAAGGTGGGATCCAGAGTGGCGAACAACTGATCAGCCGCATAAATATCAGCCTGGGTGGCGACATTAAACAAGGTCGATTTACCGGCATTGGTGTAACCGACTAATGCGACAGTCGGCACCTCGGCCTTTTTTCTTTTTTGACGGCCTTGATGGCGTTGCTTTTCGACCTTTTGCAAACGGCGTTGAATTTGCTTGATGCGCATCCCTAATAAACGACGGTCTGTTTCCAACTGGGTCTCACCGGGACCGCGCAAACCAATACCGCCTTTTTGTCGCTCCAAATGCGTCCACCCACGCACCAAACGGGTTGATAGATGCTTTAGTTGCGCCAATTCAACTTGCAATTTACCTTCAAAAGTTTGCGCGCGCTGTGCGAATATATCTAAAATGAGGCCATTTCGATCCACCACCCGCACATTTAAGGACTGCTCTAAATTCCGCTCCTGACTGGGCGATAAAGGATGATTGAATAACACAATATCAGCATCATAAAGCTGTATCTCCGCCTTTAACTCTTCAACTTTACCTACCCCGATAAAATATTTAGGATCCGGCTTATGACGACTGCCGCTAACGGTATGTACGGGTTCTGCGCCAGCCGATTTCGCTAATTCTTTCAGCTCATATAAATCTTCTTGACTGGCTTGCAGATTCAGATGAACCAGAATTACCCGTTCACCCGCATCAGGTCTTTCAAACAAAAAAGGCTCCCAAATTATTCTTCTACGTGCTCGCTATCTCGACTCATTCTAACAGGCTTACCCGGAACAATAGTCGATATCGCATGTTTATAGACCATTTGACTCACCGTGTTTTTCAACATGATGACATATTGATCAAAAGAATCCACACGGCCCTGCAATTTAATGCCATTAACTAAAAAAATAGAAACAGGCGTATGTTCTTTTCTAAGTGTATTCAGGAAATTATCCTGCAAGTTTTGTACTTTAGACATTCCGTTTCTCCTTATTATTATTCGCCTGTGAAAGGCATTGATGGCGACAAAATCAACATATTTGTACTGCGATCCTTTTAAAAGAAATAATTAATTTAACAATTGGGACAAATCAATCATTTTCAAGTTCATTGTCGATAATATTTTTACAATGCTATCGAATGTAAAGCCTTTTCCAGTAAATTTGCAGCCTCACTGAGCAAGCGTATCGCATCGGTATGTTTCCGCAACCAGGTAAATTGACGCTTCGCCAGTTGCCGAGTCGCTACGATGCCTTTTTCAGTCATCATGTCATAATCATAGCGACCTTGTAAATACGCCCAAGCTTGTCGATAACCAACCGCCCTGACTGCGGGCATGGATTCATCCAGATCGCCTCTATAATATAACTGCTCGACTTCTTCCAACAAGCCGTTTTGTAACATCAACTGAAACCGAAGCGCTATCTTATCATGCAGCGTTTTGCGTTCCTGCGGCGCAATAATTAATTTAATTTTCCGATACGGTAGCGGCTGATCCGACGCCTCGTTAATAATCTCAGTCAACGGCTTGCCGGTTATTTCATAAACTTCTAAAGCGCGCTGGATTCTTTGCGGATCATTCGGGTGAATGCGCGCCGCCGACTGCGGGTCAATTTTTTGCAAGCGTTGATGCATCTTTTCGCCGCCT
>SPJM01000009.1 GCA_006844585.1 Methylococcaceae bacterium
TAGGATTACTCTTGTGCAAAAGCAAGGACAAAGTCGTGGCTGAATATGCCTTGGGCGACAAAACCCAGCCAATGGGTATAGCGGAATACAAACTACAAGAAGCCTTACCTGAAACACTGGAAACCAATTTGCCCAGTATTGAACAGATCGAACGCGAGTTGCAAGGGGATAAGGGATGAGTGAGTTGAGTTTTATGGAAAAGTTGCTGGACCTGTCTGACCGACAGGTAGGCGGGGTTGAGGTGGAGTGGAAAGCGTTGGGGGAAGTTGGTGAGTTTATTCGTGGTAAGCGGTTTGTTAAAACGGATATGCTTTCTGAGGGGGTTCCCTGTATTCATTACGGTGAAATGTATACTCATTATGGCATTTGGGCGGATAAAGCAAAATTTCTCGTTCCCACCGTCCTCGGTGGGAATGCATACTGTACTTTTATCAGACTCGGTATGCATTCCCACGCAGGAGCGTGGGAACGAGTTAGTACTACTAAAACAATCGTTAAGCGACCAAATTGATGACCGTGGGTTATTTATGAAAGGCATTGATGTTAGCTACTACTATGAAGGTTATAGTGAATTCAAGACCGAGGATCTGTAATGAATAATA
>SPJM01000090.1 GCA_006844585.1 Methylococcaceae bacterium
CTGGAATACAAGATGCCTTGATCCCACACTTGTTCCCTGAATGTGCTGATCAAAGCGGCGTCTTCGGAGATGCGTTCCATCATAATTTGCTTGGCGCCTTCCAGAGCGGTGGCGGGGTCTTCTATTTTATGCTCAGGATTCAGATAGTTTTCCGCCAATTGTTCGGGGGAAAGGCTGCGGTCAGCCAGGATTTCATCCAGCAAAGGCTCTAAACCGGCTTCGCGGGCGATTTGCGCTTTGGTGCGGCGTTTCGGCTTGTAGGGTAAATAGAGGTCTTCCAGGTTTGTTTTGCTGTCTGCTTGCTGTATGTTTTGTTCCAGCTCCGGGGTTAATTTTCCTTGTCCGCGTATGCTTTCCAGGATGGTTTCTCGGCGCTCGTTGAGTTCGCGTAAGTAAATTAAGCGTTCTTCCAAGGTTCTTAATTGGGTGTCGTCCAGACCGCCGGTTGCTTCTTTACGATAACGGGCGATAAAAGGGACGGTTGCGCCTTCATCCAACAGGGCGACGGCCGCCTGGACTTGCGCTGCTGCAACGGAAAGTTCTTGAGCTATGCGTTGAATTACATCCATTATATGAGTAGAGATAAATAAAAAAGCAGCATTCTATACTATGCTTGTAGCAGATCAAATGCTTTATTCATCCATATCCAGCTTTATCTGTTTATTAAGAAACTAAAATTTTTACTGACAAGGCTGGGTTAATCCGATTAAGGAGTACAACCCAGGATATTAATCATGATGGAACCGTGTGAATACTACAAGATGATGAATTTGCCTCGGCTGATTGCCAAATATGTATTTTTGCTCTGGATGGTTAATTTAATGTCGGTGGCGGTTGCAGATGAAACGGCGGATTTTATTGCCCGGCTCAATGAAATTGAACAAAAGCGTCGTTTATTACCGAGCAGCTCGAATAATTTGGATTTGGCCTATGCAATATTTAATCAAAGTTGCGATACTCCCGAACCTGCAATTTATCAAGCACAGTCTCTACGCGCTAAAGCCGAACAATATGAAAGCGATTGGGGAGTGGAGTTACGCGGGCGGATTACTTCTGAATCTTTGAACAGCGGCGATGACGATGACGGCGCTCGCGGTTATCTGGAACTATCTTGGGATGTCTTGAAAAGCGGTTATATCAGTAATCGCGATAAGGCTAAAACTCTGCTCAAACAAGCCGAATTGATGGAGTTGCAGGAGCAGACTGAGCAGCTTATTCGGCGCCAACGCTGCATTCGCTATCATCTGGATAAATCCTTCGTCGCCTATACCGCGAATTCTTTGGCTTTGAAATTAGCGCTGATGGAGGCGGTCTATCCCTATGAACGCAGAGCTTATATCAATGGCGTAACCCGCTTTGATGATTTGGCGGTCAGTGATTCTGAATTGAAAATGGCGCGTCATGAATTGAATTATCTACATAGCTCCGGTTTCTTTGATGAGGCCATGTCAACGATACAGAACCCGCCTGCTATCGATCTGGATATGGAAAAACTGGTTGCCGCGATTCGAGAAAACAGCACTTTGCAGCAGGGTACGGAAATTCGGAAAGAAATTGTCAGGCATCAAAAGTTAGCGGCGGAGGACAGGCAGTTGCGCTTTTTTGTGCGCGATAATATTTTACAGGAGGATTCTTTTGAACCGGAAAATGTGGTTGTCGGCTTAAATTTTCGAATGCCTTTAAGGCGTGATTCCGAACGCGATGTGACTTATCAGGTTAAGGCATTGGATGCTGAACAACGGATGCAGGTTTGGGAGCGTTTGCTTAAAGTCAGAGACGCCTATCGACAAGTACGCTTTAAGCAAAAACAATTGATTCGGCAATACGCGCGTTGGTTGCGCGCCGCCGAGCGAGTCAGACAAACTCTGGCTGAAATCCGCTTGGGTAATCATACCTTAACACCGGTTGCGGCAACCCGTCTGCGTACAGTGTTGGACGCCGATTACGAACTGATTCAGCTGAAACAGGCTTTATATCAAAATATCAATAGTGTTTTGATGGCGGCGGGCATTGCCGTGCAGCCGGGTTTTTTCCGACTGTTTGAAATGGAATTCGCCAAAAATAAGGCTCGGGCTGGGAAACGCGGCCTTTGGCTAAAAGCGGATGCTTTCGCCGCTTTTGATCATATTCAGCTGATTGATTTTTTTGAAGCGAAAGGCATTTCTCAAATCTTTATGCCAATAGGCGCTAGTTTGGATAAAACCAAGTTCAAACAATTTGTGCAATTGGCCAGGCAGAATCACTATCAAGTAACGCCGGTAATTGGGGCTAATGATTGGGCTAAACCGGAGAACCATCCGCAAGCAGTCAATCAGGCCTTAATCTGGGCGGAGCTAAATGGAACCCTGCATTTAACGATTTTTCCCCAAGCTTTAGCGAGTGCAAAACCGCAACAGGACGCATATTTTAAACAGTATCTACAGTTATTGAGGAAGATTCGACTTCAGTTGAAAGCGGGAAAAATATCCGTCAGCGTCGCAGAGGATTGGCCGGAGGCTGCTTACCAGAAGATTGCAGAAATTGTTGATCATATGATTTTGCCGGTTAAGGGCGATGTGCAGCCGGAAATCCTGAAAATTCTTGAGCAAGCGCCTAAAGAAAAATGGATTTTACAATTGGATTTAAAAGGCTTGCCCGATTATTGGGCGATAGAAAAGCGAATTGATCATTGGCATCAGGCGACTTTGCTGGAGCAGTTCAGTTTGGATGGCTTTCAACAAATGTTGGATTTGGCGGGGAAGCATTAAATGAAACTGGCGAATAGAAAAAGTTATTTGAGTTCATTGCCGGAGGGTAGCGCGCCTGAGTCCTTGTTTTCAAAGATTGTGCGCTGGTTTTATTTTCTGGTTTTAATCGCTTTGGTGGTGTATTTTGGCCATTACTTTTTTGAAAAATGGATGAAAGTGAAGGGTTTTGGTCAGGTGGTGGTGGAAAAAGTACTGTTAAGCGCTGAATTTCCGGGTACTATCACTCAGTTAGCGATTGTTGAAGGGCAACACGTTAGCGCCGGTCAATTATTGGCGGTGCAGAATTCGGTGCAGAATTGTCGGCAATCGCTTGACGGCGGTTTAATGAAAATCAAATACCAGATTGAAATGAAGAGGGCGCGTTTACAGGCTTTGCAACAGAGTTTTCGACAGCAAAGTAATCAGATCAAAATGTATAACGCTTTGGAGTTGAATAGCCGAAAATTGGCGACCGCCAATGATATGTATTTTGAAATCGCTTTGTTAAAACGCGAGTTAGCCGTTCAGCAAGCTTATTTGCGCAGTATGGAGCAACAGCTTAATAATCAACAGCCTGATCCTTTATGCCTGGACAATCAGATCGTTGCGCCGTTTGACGGAGTGATAAAAAAAGTGTTGAAGGCGGAGCATGAATTCGCCGACAGGGCCGACCCGATTATGGCTATTGAGCAAAAAAATTCCGAGGTTCTGATCGAGGGATATTTGAGTAAATATGAATTAAAAAATATCTCATTGGAGCAGGAATTTTCCATTATTTTTCCGGATGATCAAACCAGTAAGGCTAAAATTGACCAGATCGTCACCACTGCAAACGCTTTTTCCGAACGGAAGTGGAAAGACTATGAACCCATCGATACCCGTATTATGGTGCGCTTAAAACCATTGAATGGAGAGCACGCTGAAATGTGGAAACAATATGATTTGTTGCGGGTAAGAATCAAAGCGAGTTTATTATGAGAAAAGCCTATTTGATAAATCAGCAGCATAATTTTGGTCTTTCCGCTGAAACGGTGAGGTTGTTACGGGAAGAAGCGATTTTTGAACATGAGCTTCATGATATTGCCTTTTGGCTGATTGACGCCAGCAATGACATGCGCTCCGCCTATGATGTGATCAGTAAATTACGCAATCAATTATTGCCCGATATTTATCTACGACCGATAGTGGCGATTGTGAAGCAGGGGCAGGACAGGTTGGCGGGAACCGATTTATTGATTAATGAACAGCATGTCAATGACGATAAAATCAATGAATTAGTCAGTCGATATGAGCCGGTTAATCAATGGATCGACAAGGCTAATCAGCAATCGGATCAACCGGATTACGGTTATGTGTTCAGGATTTTACGGATGATTGTCAGCCGCAATATGGAGTTGGCGCCGCAATCCGGCATTGAAAAAAGCATGGGTTATACTTATCCTTTGGTGGACGCCATCGCCGGTGAAGATGAAAATAGTATGTTTCATGCTTTGGAAATGCTGGAGCATCAACGACTGATTTCCGGGCGTTTCGTCACCAAAGCGCATTTCTGCGCTCATTGCGATTGCGCCTTTATGAATTTTAAAGAAGCCTGCCCGCAATGTCATTCCGAAGATATTGATAGTCAGCAATTGATTCATCACTTCAAATGTTCCTATGTGGGCGAAGAGCAAGAATATCAAAAAGACAATGCCTTAGTTTGCCCCAAATGTGATCGCGCCTTAAAACATATCGGGGTGGATTTCGACAAACCTTCTGTCATTCATCGCTGCAATCAATGCAATAATCGTTTCCAGGAAGCGATTGTCTTGACTGAATGCTTCAATTGCGGACGGACTTCCGAACCGGAACATCAGCGTAAAAGATCAATAAAAGCTTTTAAGTCGACAGCGATGGGCGGCAATGCGGCGATTTATGGCATGGATTCTTTATTCAAACAAGTCATGGAGCCTCGCTTCAATTTGTTTTCAGCCGCTGAATTTCGGAATATCCTGCAATTAGAAATCGCCCGGATTGCCCGTTATCAGCGCTCAGACAGTTCTTTGGTATTGATTAATTTCGATGTGGAAACCATCTATGTGAAATTCGGCTCGCAAGCTCAAGAATTGTTTGCTGAAATCAGCGAGGTGTTCAATTCCCTGCTGAGAACTTCGGATGTTATCAGTAGTTATAATGAGTCTTTATTCGTGATCTTACTGATAGAGACTTCAACTGATAACGCCCAAATAGCGCTGGAGCGGTTTAAAGTCGGCGTCAATGAATTGCTGGCGCATAACATCGGCGATGATATGAAGTTAAGCAGCGCAATAGAAGCAGTCACATTTGAAACGGATTTGGACAAAAGCGTTGAACAATTTTTAGCGCCGTAATGTTTATTGAAAATACCCTGCTTTTTTTAAGCAGTTTAACACTGACTGAATTTATCAGTTATTTTTGGCCGTTCATATTTTTCGATTTTGTGCGTTATGTCATATTGGATTTATTCATTATTTTCTTTTATTTGCCTGCGCGTTATTTTGATTCGGCAAATAGACGCCGGGCAAAATTACAACTGTTTCGTCAACGTCCTTTGGTATCGGTGATTGTCCCCGGCAAAAATGAAGGCAAGCATATTCCCCGCTTGGCGGTTCTATTAAAAAATCAAACATATAAACATTTAGAATTAATCATTGTTGATGACGGCTCTGATGACGACACGGAATTAATTTGCCGTAAGCTGGAATCTGAAGGTTTTATCAAGAAGTTTATTCGCAATGATCAACGCGGCGGTAAGGCTTCAGCAGCCAATACGGCGCTTAATTTTGCATCCGGCGAGTTTATTGTGCATATCGATGCCGATTCATACCTATCTGATAATTCCATTGAAACGATTTTGACGCCTTTTTTTCTGGATTCTAAAATCGGCGCTGTCGGCGGCGATGTGCGGGTGGCCAATATTGAGAGCAGTATGGCGACGCGTTTGCAGACGATTGAATATATGAAATCTATTTCGGTCGGCCGCACCATTGCTTCTTTTTTGGGCGTGTTAAGAATTATCTCCGGCGCCCACGGCGCATTTCGTAAAGATATATTGGAGCGTTTGCATGGCTGGGATGTAGGGCCGGGATTGGACGGCGATATTACCTTGAAGTTTCGGAAATTGGGTTATCGCGTGGTGCATGAACCGGATGCCATTTGTTATACCAATGTGCCCTTATCCTTTATTCGCTTGGCGAAACAGCGTTATCGCTGGGATCGGTCTTTGGTGCGTTTCCGTTTGCGCAAACATGTGGATATGTTGTTAAGGCCCACGGTATATAAAACCCGTAACTTTTTAACTTTATTGGATAATTTAGTTTTTAATGTGGTTTTGAATATAAAATGGTGGATATACGTTGTGCAATTGTTGATGGTAGCGGCATCGACAAATTTTGCTTTGTATATTATTGTCGTCAATTATATTTTGTATTTTTCCATTAACGTGATCGAGTTTATGGTAGCCTGCATGGTCAATAAAAGGACAGTGATGGTCAGAGAGCTAGTGTTAATTCCGTTTTTACCGCTAATGCCTTTATATACCGGCGTGTTTATACGCTTGGTCAGAAGTTACGCCTATTTGATGGAGTTCATTTTTAAATCTTCTTATAATGACCGCTGGAATCCTTGGAAGGTATCTAAAATTTCTAAACAAGAAAAAATGTAGTCATTCAATAATGTTGATTTGCTAATTACGGTTGTATTATTAAAGGAGTGAACAGAGGTTGTTATGGGAGAGCAATTTCCGAAAATTATTCATCACGGCGCTATTGATGGCGTAACCGGCTCATGTCATCAATTAGATATTGATGAAAATAATGCGGTCTTGATTGATTGCGGTTTGTTTCAAGGCGCGGAAATTTCGCCGCAGGGCGCAGGGTTTAAGCAATTGGAAATTGATTTCCCCGTTGAGCGTATTCAAGCTTTATTGGTCACCCATTGCCATATCGATCATGTCGGCCGAATACCTTATCTTTTGGCAGCCGGTTTTAAAGGGCCGATTTATTGTTCCGAACCGACGGCTGTATTGTTGCCCAGGGTTTTAGAAGATGCCGTCAAAATCGGATTTACCCGTAACCAAGCTTTAATTGATCGTTTTATCGGGCTGATTGAAGAGCTGATTCAGCCGTTACCTTATCGGCAATGGCAAACGGTTCCATTGGCGAAACAGACGGATAGTCAATTGAAGATTCGTTTTAATCGCGCCGGGCATATTCTGGGTTCGGCCTATATCGATTGCAATGTAAAAAATAACGGGGTGAATACCCGGTTTACTTTTTCGGGTGATTTAGGCGCGCCGTACACGCCTTTATTGATGGCCCCCAAATCGCCTTACCAGACCGATGTTTTGGTATTGGAAAGCACGTACGGCGATAAAAATCATGAGAACAGAAGGCAGCGACGCCGGTTATTGAAAGAAATTATTACTCGCTGTTTGGAAAATGACGGTGTTATTCTCATTCCGGCTTTCAGCATCGGACGTACTCAAGAATTGCTTTATGAGTTGGAAGCGCTGATTCACCAAAACAAAAATCACAAAATTAACGGTAAGTTGAGATGGGATGATTTGGAAGTGATTATTGATTCGCCGTTAGCCAATGATTTTACCGAGGCTTATCGGCAACTCAAAACCTATTGGGATCAAGAAGCGCACGCCAAATTGAAGGCCGGGCGACATCCATTATCATTTGAGCAGTTAACGACAATAGACAGCCATCAAGATCATTTACGCACGGTTAATTATTTAAAAAAAACCGCCAGAACCTGCATTGTTATCGCCGCCAGCGGCATGTGCGCCGGTGGACGAATCGTTAATTATTTATCAGCCTTGATTGAAGATCCCAGAACCGATATTTTGTTTGTCGGTTATCAAGCCGAAGGGACGACAGGCAGATTGATACAAGAAAACGCCGCTAAGCAAGAGGCTATGATTGAAATTGATCGAAACCGCTATCGCATAAATGCGGGCGTTTATACCTTGAGCGGATATTCCGCCCATGCCGACCAAAAGGACTTATTGGGCTTTGTGCGCCGGATGCGAAAGAAGCCCAGGGAAATTCGATTGGTTCACGGCAGCGAATCGGCGAAACGTGTCTTGAAAGAGCAATTGTTAAGGGAGTTCCCGGATATTAAGGTTTGGGCGCCTTGATTGTAACCTTGTCTTACAAATTGTTTGATAAACTGTGTTTTTTCAAATGCCGACTATACTGACTTTTACGGCATTGTTGGGTTTGTTTAAAGGATGGGTTGCAGATTGTGGAAAAAATACATATCGATTGGCAGGCAAAATATGAACTAGGCGTAGAAGATATTGATTTCCAGCATCATTTTTTCTTGAATCTTATCAATCGCCTGGCGGTTGAGCTGAATCAGTCCAATGATAAACAATATAGCGGCAGCCTTATCGCTGAACTTAATGCTTATGCGCGTTTTCATTTTATCAGTGAAGAAAATATGATGTATGCCGCGCAATACCCGGCATTGGCAGAGCATAAACAGCATCATAGAAATTTGATTGATCAACTCTCTTCCAAGGGCAATCGAATTTTAATGGATAGCTCCGAAACCAATATTAATGAAATTCTGAATTTTTTAATACATTGGTTTATTCATCATACGACTACGGAAGACAAACTTTTTGCCCAATTTCTTGAGCGACAAAATGATTTGTAAAACCTGCTGCAACTGCTTGTAGGGTGCGCGCAGCCATAAACCATTGCCGCCGGTATTCTCGGAGGTTCTCTGTCTCGCCGAATAACGTCGTCCCGCCGTCTGGATGCGGTTCGGGATAAATAGTCCCGTCCGGCCTGCGGTTTTAGTTTTTTTTTTCCACGCCGAAGCTGGCAGGTAGGTCAGACTTCTGTCTGACGAGAGCTGCCAAAGTGACATTGTTTATCGGTATTTCTACCCCATTTGAATGTATGGTCATGACCGGCGGGCGGATTTGAAATAGAAGAATGTTGCGATGATTCGCTATATTCACTGTTTGGAAACGATTTACCAATAAATACTGAACGAGTAGCCGTGATAAAATACCCAGTTTTTTAATCAACTTTAATGAGTAGGCGATGAAAGCGAATATTGGATTGATCGGTTTGGCGGTGATGGGTCAAAATTTGGTTTTGAATATGAATGATAACGGCTACAAAGTCGCTGTTTATAACAGAACCAGCACAAAGGTGGATGATTTTTTGGAAGGGCCTGCTAAAGGAACTGAAGTGATCGGCGCTTATTCATTAGAGGATTTAGTTGAAAAGTTGGAAGCGCCGCGTCGGGTGATGCTGATGGTGAAAGCCGGTAGCGTGGTGGATGACTATATTGAAAAGTTGATCCCGTTGTTATCGAAAGGCGATATTATTATCGACGGCGGTAATTCTTTGTATTCGGATACCAATCGCCGCACCGAGTATTTAGCGGAAAAAGGCTTATCGTATATCGGCACCGGCGTTTCCGGTGGTGAAGAAGGCGCAAGACACGGGCCTTCCATTATGCCGGGCGGTAATAAAGCAGCCTGGGAAGCGGTTAAACCGATTTTTCAAGCGATCAGCGCTAAGGTTGACGGTCAACCTTGTTGTGAATGGGTGGGCGATAACGGCGGCGGTCACTATGTAAAAATGGTGCATAACGGAATTGAATATGGCGATATGCAGTTGATTTGCGAAGCTTATCAGTTGCTGCATGAAGGTTTGGAACTGTCCATTGATGAAATCCAAGCTATTTTTGCGGAATGGAATACCGGCGTTCTGGATTCTTATTTAGTTGAAATCACCGCCAATATTCTGGCTTATAAAGACGAGCAAGGTCAGCCCTTATTGAATTATATTCTCGATACCGCCGGGCAAAAAGGCACTGGTAAATGGACCGGGATGAATGCCTTGGATCTGGGCGCGCCGTTAACTTTAATCGCCGAGTCGGTATTTGCGCGTTGTTTGTCTTCTCAAAAAGACGCGCGCGTTAAAGCCGCCGAGTATTTACCGAAAAACAAAGTCGCGTTCAGCGGCGATAAGGCGGAAATGGTGCAAGCCATTCATGATGCTTTGTATGCCTCCAAAATTATTTCCTATGCGCAAGGTTTCCAATTGATGCGCGAAGCCGCTAAAGAATATAACTGGACCTTGAATTACGGCGATATTGCTTTAATGTGGCGCGGCGGTTGTATTATCCGCAGTCAATTCCTGGGTAATATCAAACAGGCTTACGATAGCAATCCGGAATTGGATAATTTGTTATTAGACGATTATTTTGCGGCGGCGATGAAGCAGGCGGAAGCTGGCTGGCGCAAAGCGGCTATTTTGGGCATTGAGTTATCGGTGCCGACTCCGGCTTTCTCCTCGGCATTAGCCTATTATGACGGTTATCGCACCGCCCGTTTACCGGCTAATTTATTGCAGGCGCAACGCGATTATTTCGGCGCTCATTCTTATGAACGCACCGACAAACCGCGCGGTGAATTTTTCCATACTGACTGGACGGGACACGGCGGTAAAACAGCCTCTTCAACTTATAACGTTTAGGGAAAGCCATGAAAAAAGCTGAAGCATGTACTTATGTGATTTACGGCGCTACCGGTAATTTGTCGCGGGTGAAGTTAATGCCTGCGCTTTACCATTTGGATGTCGAAAACCTATTACCCGAAGGCTGTAAGATCGTGGCTTTGGGGCGACGAGAATGGGATCAACAAAAATGGCGTTCCGAAGTGCGCGATATGTTGGAAGCCAAAGTCAGAAACGGTCTGGATGAAAGCGTTTTCGAGCGCTTTTGTAATCGCATGCATTATCACAAAGGCGATATTTCTCAGCCTGAAAGCTATCAACAATTAGCTGAACTATTGGCGCAAAACCAGTATCCGAAAAACCGGGCTTTTTACTTGGCGATTAGTCCCGCGGATTTCGCTACTACGGTCGAATTGTTGAGCGGCGTAAATTTGTTGAGCGAAGATTCCGGTTGGAGTCGGGTGATAATCGAAAAGCCGTTCGGTTATGATCTGCAAAGTTCGCAGTCCTTACAGCGTTGCATAGGCAAATACCTGAATGAAGAGCAAATTTATCGTATCGATCATTATTTAGGCAAAGGTACGGTGCAGAACTTATTGGTGTTCCGTTTCGCCAACACCATGTTGGAACCGCTGTGGAATCGGAATTATATTGACCATATCCAAATTACCCATTCTGAAGAGTTTGGAATCGGTACTCGCGCGCAATATTATGATGGTTCGGGCGCATTGCGGGATATGTTGCAAAGCCATTTATTGCAATTATTGACTTTAGTGACGATGGAGCCGCCGGCTTCAATGGATGCCGAAGCCTTGCGCGATGAGAAGGTTAAAGTGCTTAAATCTATCCGTCCGATTCCTAAGGAAGCGGTGAACGCTTATGCTTATCGCGCTCAATATACCAGCGGCGTGGTCGATGGTGAAAACGTAAAAGGTTATTTGCAAGAAGATAATGTGCCGGAAAGCAGCGTTACTGAGACTTATGCGGCGATGAAGCTGTATATTGATAATTGGCGTTGGAAGGATGTGCCGATTTATATGCGCACCGGAAAACGCATGGCGGCCGCGCAATCGACGATTTCCATTTGTTTTAAACAGCCGCCGTTGCAGTTTTTCCGCGATACCCATATCGAAGCGACTCGCCCGAATTGGCTGTTGCTGGGGATACAGCCGGAAGAATGCATTCGCATGGAAATGACAGTGAAAGAGCCTGGTTTGGAAATGAAAACGCGGGTCACCAGCTTGGACGCTAGTTATCGTCAAGATGATGAGCATAATATTGACGCCTATGAAGATTTATTGCTGGATGTAATCGAAGGCGACCGGTCGCTATTTTTGCGCTCCGATGAAGTGGAGTGCGCTTGGCGGATCGTTGATCCGGTTTTACAGAGATGGGCGCAGGATAGGGACTATGTTTCGGGCTATCCGGCTGGATCTTGGGGGCCTGAAGGCTGTCAGCGTTTATTTGATAAGGAAAGTCATGCCTGGCGCTATTCTTTGCAGCCTAAGGAAAAGGATTAGTTTAGGAACGTGAACTTTAAACCGGAACTTTGTTTTTAATATTCCGGCATCCCCTTGGATATAAGCGGGATGCCGGAATTCGATGATATTGCTGTATTAGCTGTCTTTTTTCTTATTAAACAAGCCGGAAACCGTAGTGACAATTTTATTCCATTCTTTTACAGGCTCATCCGGAGAATCATTTTTGTTGATTTTCAGAGAAGATTTATGTTTTAACGAAGCAATGTAATCCATGCCTAAAATGAATTTAGCCCGGATGTAAGACACGCCCAACAAGGCCAGGAGCAATGGAAAAAATTCGTAGAAGATACCCAGAGCAGTGGATTGCTCGGTTTTCATTTCACTGGAAACTTCAGCCGCTGATCGTTCGCTGGGGTTATAACCTTGATCAACCAGTCCTTCAATAACGGTTTGGTCTGATGCGCCTTGCATCATTCCGATCAATGAATAACCTAAAAATTTAAAAGCCAGAAAAGAAAGGCCGCCGATTGCCGCCCACATTAATGCCTGTTTTTTGACTGATGCCGCCGAACTATAAAACCAGATGACAATAGCAATATTGATAATTCCAAAAATAGCGCCCATTATTAAACTCTCATTATTATAAAAATTAAACCTTACTTGGTAGATTTAAAGACAATATCCTTCAGTCTTTGAGTGTGAGATGATTATAAGACAGCTAACTTTCAACAACCTTTCAAAGGCATGAATATTTTATTGATCGAGGACGATGAGGTGCTCGCAGACGGTTTAATGCATACGCTTTCAAAAAGTGGTTTTCGTTTAAGCAATGCCGTGACCGGGGCTTATGCCGAACAATTATTGCAAGCTCAAGGGTTTGATTTGGTGATTTTAGATTTGGGCTTGCCGGATATGGATGGTTTGCAATTGTTGAGACGTTTACGGAATCAGAAACTTGCGATTCCCATTTTAATTTTATCGGCTCGCGATCAAATGGATGATCGCATTGAAGGCATCAGTCAAGGCGCTGATGATTACATGATCAAGCCTTTTGAACTCAGAGAATTGGAAGCAAGGATAAATGCTTTGATCAGGCGTTGTTATGGCGGATTCACTCACATGATAGAAGTCGGCGATCTGCAATTGGATACCCAAAACCAACAGATTCTGCTTAATGGAGAATTGTTTGCTTTGTCCGCCAGGGAATTTGCCGTACTGGAATTATTAATGTTAAAGCATGGAAAAGTCGTTGCCAAAGATAAAATCGCCCAGCATTTATCTTCGCAGGGCGAATACTTGGCGGATAACGCTATTGAAGTGCTGATACACCGGGTTAGAAAACGAATAGAAACGCATGCAGTGGTGATTCGCACCGTCCGAGGTTTAGGTTATTTATTGGAAGGAACAATTGATGATTAATATTACCAGTCTGAGAGTTGCTATCGCTTATCGGCTGGTTGTGCCGGTCTTTATCATTATTTTGTTAGAAGCTTCACTATCTTATTATGTCGCTTTACACTTTGTGGATAAAACCTATGACCGCTGGTTGTTTGATTCTGCGCTTTCTTTAGCGCAAGAAGTTAAGGCGGAGGGTGAAGAGATTTCAGTCAATTTACCGGCGACGGCTTTGGATATTTTTCGCTGGGATGAAATAGACACCACTTTTTTCAAAATTCATGCTGAAAAAAAAGGCTGGTTGGCGGGCGATGCCTTAATTTCGGCGCCCTTAATGCCGGTCAATGCGAATCAACCCATTTTTTCGGATGTGAGGGTGGAAGGTAAGGCAACGCGGATGGTTTCCCTGATGATTCCGGGGAATTTACCTGAAAAGGTTTATATTCATGTTGCGGAAACCTTAAATAAACGCCAGGAAATGATGCTGGAAATTTTGTTAGCTGACCTGATACCTCATTTAATATTGACCGTATTGATCGGACTGCTGTTATATGAAGGGATTACTCACGGCCTAAAACCGCTTAATGAGTTGGCGGAGGATATCGCGAAACGCTCTTCCAGCGATTTGAATCCCATTCCGGATAGCCATGTCTTTTCCGAAGTCAGAATTCTGACTGATACGATTAATCGCTTATTTGCGAAACTGAACTCCGCTATATCGACCCAACAACGCTTCATAGATAATGCCGCTCATCAATTAAGAACCCCCTTGGCGGGTTTAAAATTGCAGGCTGAAAGGGCGAGGCGAGAAGATAGCGTTGAGGCCATGCAACCGGCCTTGTTGCAGATTCAAACCAGCGCAGACCGGGCTTCACATTTGGTTAAGCAATTACTGGCGCTGGCCCGTTCCGGAGCAGTTGAAGCGAAGCATCAGTTTGAAGAGGTTGATTTATCGCAATTGATTAAACAGGTATGTATGGAATGGGCGCCCAAAGCCATAAAAAAAGATATTGAATTAAGTTTTGAAGCATCCGATCAACCTTTTATCATCCAAGGGGCAAAATTATTATTGAAAGAATTGATGGTCAATTTACTCGATAATGCGATTAATTATGGTGTGGAAGGAGGGCGAATTGTGGTTAAGCTAGACTCAAAAAGCGGTGTTTTAATCATAGAAGATGACGGGCCGGGTATTCAAGCGTCTGAGCGCAAGAAAATTTTCGAACGTTTTTATCGTACGCCGGGGAGTCCTGGAAACGGATGTGGTTTAGGTCTGGCTATTGTCAAAGAAATCGCTGATTTACATCGGATGCAGATAGAACTTGAACAGTCTGATTTAGGCGGGGTGTGTATAGATTTAAAAATTCCGGCATCAGCATGGGTAAACGTGTAGGCGCGGATTGACTTACGCCTTTTAAAGGTATCCGTATTACGTGAATGCCATAAATTCGGCAATGGGCGAAACATTGTAGGGTACGCGCTGCGTACCTTTGGGTGTGATGTTGTTTTAACGCTTGGTGCGCAATGCGCACCCTACGGGGTGCGGAATTGTAGGTCGGACTTTAGTCCGACAACAGGTCGCTATTTCCCAAGCTCCGCTTGGGAAATAAAAGAAGGGAAGCTCCAGCTTCCCGAAATATCCATAGGAAATCAACAATGCCCAGAAGCAGCTATCGAGTTATGGTCAATCCTTGTCCGCACTTTTTAACGGCGACGGTTAATAACTGGCTGCCGTTGTTTACTCGCCCACAGACGGTTGATATTGTTTTAGACTCTTGGCGTTTTCTTCAGCAAAATGCCGACTTTCGATTATATGGTTATGTCATTTTGGAAAATCATTTACATTTGATAGCTGCATCGGATGATTTGAGTCGTGATATGCAGCGATTCAAATCCTACACGGCCAAACAGATTATTGCCTATTTGGAGCAACAAAATTCCATCAGACTGTTGCAGTTGTTGGCGTTTTTTAAACGCGCTCATAAACATGAAAGCCGGTATCAGGTTTGGGAGGAAGGAAGTCACCCGCAATTGATTGAGCCTGAGGCTGTGATGCGTCAGAAATTAGAATATATTCATTACAATCCGGTGAAGCGTGGCTACGTTGATAAACCGGAGCATTGGCGATATTCCAGTGCGCGAAATTATTTGGGGGTAGATGGGGTGATTGATGTCGTTAGGGAATGGTGATGGATCGGGAAGCTGGAGCTTCCGGCTTGGGTTTCCCAAACTGGAGTTTGGGAAATAGCATAAGTGTGTAATAAAATAATGCCGCTACTTCCCAAGCTCTGCTTGGGAAGTATATGAAGGGAAGCTCCTGCTTCCCGAATGACGACAGATTATTAATCTAAACTAATCTGCTTTTCCACGTTTTTATCCATTTTCATATCTTCACAGCCAGTGATTGTTAACATAACAAAGATTATATACAGGATTCTTTTCATGACTATTCTCCAGAGTGAGTTTTGATGTTTTCTGGTTCTTGGGGCTGAGAACGTAGAAATTGTGTCTCAATTATTTATTCGCCCGATGTTCAATAATTTGTTCAACAACGCTGGGGTCGGCTAATGTCGAGGTGTCGCCCAGGCTGTCAATTTCATTGGCGGCGACTTTGCGTAAAATGCGTCGCATGATTTTTCCCGACCGGGTTTTGGGTAGTCCCGGCGCCCACTGAATAATATCCGGTTTGGCGATAGGGCCGATTTCCTTGGCGACCAGTTTAACCAGTTCTTGTTTTAATGCATCATCACTTTGTATGCCGACATTAACGGTGACATAAGCATAAATGCCTTGTCCTTTGATATCATGCGGATAACCGACTACTGCGGCTTCCGCAACTGACGGGTGCAATACCAATGCGCTTTCCACTTCGGCGGTGCCCATGCGGTGTCCGGAGACATTCAAAACGTCATCAACCCGACCGGTAATCCAATAATAGCCGTCAGCGTCGCGGCGCGCGCCGTCGCCGGTGAAATAATAGCCGGGGTAACTTTTGAAATAAGTATCAATGAAGCGTTGATGATCGCCGTAGACGGTGCGTGATTGTCCCGGCCAGGGAAAGTTCATGGCGAGCAAACCTTGCGCTTCGCCTTCCAAAATATTGCCTTCATTATCCAGAATTACCGGGCTGACTCCGAAAAACGGCAAGGTGGCGGAGCCGGGTTTTAAATCGACTGCGCCGGGCAGCGGGGTAATCAATATGCCGCCGGTTTCTGTTTGCCACCAGGTATCGACAATCGGACAGCGTTGTTCGCCGACCATGCGATAATACCATTCCCAGGCTTCCGGGTTAATCGGTTCGCCGACGCTGCCTAAGATGCGTAAACTGCTGCGGTCGGTGCGGGTGACGAATTCGTCGCCTTGCGCCATCAAGGCGCGAATTGCGGTCGGCGCGGTATAAAAAATATTAACTTGATGCTTATCGACAACTTGCCAAAAGCGGTCGGCGGCGGGGTAGGTGGGCACTCCTTCAAACATTAAGGTGGTGGCGCCGTTACATAAAGGTCCGTAAATAATATAAGAATGGCCGGTGACCCAGCCGATGTCGGCAGTGCACCAATAAATATCACCGTCGTGATAGTCAAATATATATTTATGGGTGATGGCGGCGTGTAGCAAATAACCGCCGGTGCTGTGCAAAACCCCTTTTGGTTTGCCGGTGGAGCCGGAAGTATAAAGGATGAACAGGGGATCTTCTGCATCCATGGCTTCGGCTGGGCAGTGTTCGGAGACTTTGCTCATGGCTTGGTGATACCAAACATCGCGACCTTCCGTCCAGGGGATTTCATTGCCGGTATGTTGAATGACAACAATGTGTTTTAAATTTGGACAATGGTCGGCGGCGGCGTCGGCATTGAGTTTGGATGGCACGGTTTTGCCGCCGCGCAAACCCTGATCCGCGCAAATCAGATATTGGCAATCGGAGTCCAGGATGCGATCTTTTAAAGCGTCCGCAGAAAAACCGCCGAATACAATCGAGTGAACGGCGCCGATGCGGGTGCATGCGAGGATAACCGCAGCGGCTTCGGAAATCATCGGTAAATAAATACAAACCCGGTCGCCTTTTTTGACGCCTAGCGATTTCAAAACATTGGCGAATTTACAGACTTCCGCATGCAGTTCTCGATAAGTGATTTTTTTATCGACGCCGGGGTCATCGCCCTCCCAAATAATGGCGGTTTGATCGCTGCGGGTTTTCAAGTGGCGGTCTAAACAATTGACGCTGACATTGAGTTTGCCGTTTTCAAACCATTTGATTTTGCCTTTAGGATAATCAAAATCGACAACTTTATCCCAAGGCGCCATCCAGTCCAGAAAAGTTTCCGCTTGTTCTGCCCAGAATTTTTCCGGGTCTTCAATCGATTGGGCGTAAAGCTTGTGATAGCTCTCCTTGTTGATGTGGGCAGTTTCCGCTACTTGCGGGTTAACCGGATACACTTTATTTTCCGCCATGTTTAAATCCTGTGCTTTTCCTGATGGTAAAATCAATCGGTAGATATTAACGTATTTGACGCGCTATTCAAAGGCGTTATCGACAGTTCGGAAGGTAATTAATGTATGTCGAGTGATAGATGTTGTAAGCCGTTGAGTTTTTCCGGGCGCCAATGTTCAATAGCCCAGTCCAGAATGGTTTGTACGCTGTCCGTTCGAAGTTGGTTTGGCGGCGATTGTTGAAGTAATTCTAAAATCAGCCAAAGCGTTTTACCCGGCTGTTTACTATTGACGGCTTCGGCCTGCGTCTGTTTACTCAGTTTTTGGCCGAGCGCGTTTAGCAAAATCGGCACATGCATATAATGGGGCGTCGGGTAGCCTAATAGTTGTTGTAAATATATTTGGCGCGGGGTGGAGTCCAACAGATCGAATCCGCGAACGACATCGGTGATTTGGCTATCGTAATCATCGACGACGACGGCGAGTTGATAAGCGATAATCTCATCTTTTCGACAGACGATAAAATCACCACAGCTTTTCGCCAGGTTTTGAGTGACTGTGTTTTGTATGCGGTCGTGGAAAGTGAGCGAGGCGTCTTCAGCCACCACGCGTAGCGCGTGAGGCAATGGTTCTATCTCGCTTCGCTGTCGGCATATGCCTGGATAATAGCCAGGGTTGGCGGGGCTGGCGGCTTGCAAAGTTTTACGGCTACAGTAACAGGGATAGATTGTTTTAATGGCCTGTAATTTTTCAATAGCCTGATGGTAAAAAGGTAAAAAATCTGACTGGTAAGTTATTTCTCCATCCCAATTTAAACCGAATTTAATCAGTTCATCTATGATTCGCTCGGCTGCTCCGGGCACATTTCTTGGGGTATCGATATCATCGATACGAAGCAGCCATTGGCCGTTTTGGCTACGCGCATCTAAATAACTGGCGACGGCCGTATACAGCGAACCTAAATGAAGAGAACCGCTGGGCGAAGGCGCGAACCGTCCTCTGTATTGTTTCGCTTGCTCAGTAGACAGGAGACTTAACCTATTTGTTTTTCCCTGATTTCATCTAATGTTTTACAGTCTATGCAAAGAGTCGCGGTAGGACGCGCTTCCAAACGGCGGATGCCGATTTCAATTCCACAGGTCTCACAATAACCGTAATCGCCGCTTTCCAGGTCTTTCAGTGATTCGTCAATTTTTTTGATGAGTTTGCGTTCCCTATCCCGGGTGCGCAATTCCAGGCTGAATTCCGATTCTTGAGTAGCGCGGTCGTTAGGGTCAGGGAAGTTGGCGGCGTCATCCTGCATATGGTGTACTGTCCGGTCTACCTCTTGCATTAATTGAGATTTCCACTGATTGAGAATTTTTTCAAAATGAGCGGATTGCGGCTCATTCATATATTCTTCTCCTTCTTTTTCTTGATAAGGCTCAAAACTGAACTCATTCGCGTCAGCCATCCATTAACTCCTCTTCAATTCTAAAAAACGCGCATTTTTATCAGAATATTACAATCTAAGCAAGAGTTTTTGGTATTATTTACTGTTTATTTATATTTAGGGAGCTGTATGGAACCGGGTATCGCAACAAGAATGCAATATATTTCACCATTTTACGTGATGGAGTTATTGCAACTTGCCAAGCAATTGGAGCGTCAAGGCAGGGATGTGATTCACATGGAAATCGGCGAACCGGATTTTCCGACGCCCAAAGGCGTTTTGGAAGCGGGTCGGCAATGTTTGCATGACGGTCAGATAAAATATACTGCGGCGACGGGTTTACAACCGTTAAGAGAAGCGATAGGGCAATACTATTTTGATCGCTATCGAATTCAGGTTGCGGTAGAACGTATCTTTATTACGCCGGGGGCGACCGGGGCTTTTTTACTGGCCTTAGGCTCCAGTTTGAATCCGGGCGAAGAAATAATCATGGCCGATCCGTGCTATCCTTGTAATAATAATTTTGTGCGCTTGTTCGGCGGAACAACACAATATGTCAAAGCGACGGCGGAAACCAATTTTCAACTTAACGCTGAGTTGATTAGGCATCACTGGAATGAGCATAGCAAAGGCGTGGTGGTCGCCTCGCCGTCAAATCCGACCGGCACGTTGATCAGCCCTGATGATCTAAAGCAATCGGTCGAGCAGACGTTAGCGTTAAAAGGTTGTTTTTATTCGGATGAAATTTATCATGGCTTGGTTTATAAAGATAAAGCCGTTAGCGCTCTGCAATTTAGCGACAAGGCGTTTGTGATTAATAGTTTTTCCAAGTTTTTCGGCATGACGGGATGGCGGGTCGGGTGGTTGGTTGTCCCTGAAGCGTTTATTGATCCAGTAGAGAAGCTAGCGCAAAATATTTTTATCTCTACGCCGACGCAGTCGCAGTATGCGGCGCTGGCTTGTTTCAGCCGGGAGAATTTAGAAGAGTTGGATAGGCGGGCGGCAGTTTTTGCGGAAAGAAAGGATTATCTCTATAAAAGGCTCATTGAGTTGGGGTTTGAAGTGGAGGCGGAACCTCAAGGCGCTTTTTATATCTATGCTAATTGCAGTCGCTATACCGATGATACATTTAAATTCGCCAAAGATTTATTGTTGGCGGAAGCTGTCGCGGTAACGCCGGGAAAAGATTTCGGCCATAATCGGGAAAATTTATATATAAGGTTTGCATATACGGCTTCAGTCGATAGAATGTCCGCTGCATTAGATAGATTGGAACAGTTTTTATGTCAGTATCCCAAATAAGCGCTCAACAATTACAGAAAAAATTACAAGGATCCGATGATTTGCTATTGTTGGATGTTAGAGAGGCGGATGAATATAATTTCGCCCGCATTGAGAACAGCCATTTAATTCCTTTAGGCGAACTTTCCGAGCGATTTGATGAATTGGATGCGGAAAAAGAAATGATAGTGATGTGTCATCACGGCGTTCGCAGTCAATATGCTTGTATTTTTTTACAGCAGCAGGGATTTATAAAATTGTATAATTTGGAAGGCGGTATTGATGCTTGGTCGGTTCATTGCGATCCATCGGTTCCGCGCTATTGTTAATTAATAATAATAAGATATATGTTTTTGAAAGATTTTTATCGCTTAAATGATGATCAAGTTGTAATTTCCGCTCAGCAAGCGAGTCTGTTTGCGAAAGAGGTTGCCGAAGATTTCAATCCTTTGCATGATCCTGAATCAAAAAGATTTTGCGTGCCTGGGGATTTGTTGTTTTCACTGGTATTGGAAAAATATGGTTTGAGTCAAAAAATGCTTTTTACTTTTGCCGGCATGGTTGGGGATAGTGTGAAGCTCAATTTCCCCGAGTCGGATGACGGACATTTTGAAATCAAGGATGAACAGGATAAGACCTATTTGAAAATTGACCGGGAAGGCCCGGTGAATCAAGATGAACAGATGATTGAAGCTTTGGTGCGTGATTATGTTGCTTATTCCGGGCAAAATTTTCCTTATGTGCTGGTGCCGTTACTGGAAAAAGAAAATGTCATGATTAATCTGGACAGACCTTTGGTTATCTACGACAGCATGGTAATCGAATTCGAACATCTGAATTTTACCAAACCCTATTTGGAAGCCTTGGAGCCGGAAGTCGAGGTCAATGGCAAACGCGGCTCAGCGCAATTACATTTCCAAATTAAAGAGGGAGATCAAGTGGTCGGTAAAGGCCATAAAAATTTAGCGATCAGCGGTTTGCGCCCATTTGAAGCGGAGCCGATGCAAGCTTTTGTCGATGCTTATTTGGCGCGTAAACAAAATTATCTTGACGCCAATGCGGTTTGATTTAGTTTCGGATGTTATAAAATTTACGTTCCTTAGCAGCCGGTTTCAAGTTGCAGGAATCTTTCGATGATATATTGCACGATTTGAGTCGGGTTGTTGATGTCGAGTAAATCGATTTGCTCCGGTAGATCCATTAGGGCGTCGCTGGCTAATGCGATGACCGATGGATCTTGGGGATAAATCAACGGTTTTTTTAATGAAGGTCTGTGTACTTCAATTTTTGGAAAACGCTCAGATTTAAATCCCTCTACTAAAATGATGTCTACATCGGCATGATCGAAAGCTTGTAACTGATCAGCCAAGCTCAGTTCGATGCTGGTTTCAAATTCCGTAACAATGGCGCGCCGATATGCGGAAACCAACATCACAGGCGTCGCGCCGGCGGTTCTTAAGCGATAGCTGTCTTTACCCGGTTTATCAATTTCGAAATTGTGATGACTGTGTTTAATGACGCCGGGTCTGATGCCCGCTCTTTTTAATAAAGGGATGATTTGGGTTAACAGGGTGGTTTTGCCGGTTCCGCTATAGGCGGCGAATCCTATAACCGGCGTTTCTTTGTTATGCATGGTGCTGACAAAACTGAAAAATTGAGAAACTTCGCACAAGCTGAGGCGTGGAAAAAACCTTAACCTTGTTTGAGCGGGCTATATTGTAGCCTTTTAATAATCGAAACGTCATCGGTAAAATAATTGTTAACAATTTAGCAACTACTTATCAATTTAGGCGTCGTAAGTGATGAACGCTTAGGACTGAGCAAAAAGATTAGAAAAGCTTTAGCGATTCTTATGCTTTAGTACAAGTTAGTTTCGGTTTTATAAAATTCTCAGTCCTTAATCAAATCGTGAAAAATTTTGTTGTTATCGGGCTAAAGAGGTAGGAGTAAACTTTGATCCGGATCATTTTATTGTTGGTCATTTTATTTGCCGCATTTGCTTTATTGCGCTGGTTCAGCAAAGCGCCGACGGAGCAAGTGTCTAAACTTATAAAACGAGGCGCTTTGGGTTTGCTCGCTTTGCTCTGTTTATATTTCTTTGCAACCGGTCGCTTAAACGGCCTGGTCGCTTTGTTTGGGGTACTGATGGCGGGTTTATTACGCTTCTTGCCGGTTTTACTTCGCTATGCGCCTCAATTGCATCGCTTATGGTTTTTATTTAATCAATCCCGTGCGCAAAATGGCCGACAATATCAAAAACCGCATGCATCCGGCCCAGGCGCAATGACTAAAGAGCAAGCGTATCAGGTTTTGGGGCTGAAACCCGGCGCCTCCCGTGAACAAATTTTGCTGGCGCATCGTCGATTAATGGCGAAAAATCATCCGGATAAAGGTGGCTCGGATTATATTGCCGCACAATTAAATTTAGCCAAAAAAATATTATTAACCTGAACAAGTTGGTACTTTTCCAGCCTGCCAATGAACTTCTCTAAATCACTTTTCAGGACGGTAGCGTTAGCCGGAGTCTTGTTGACCGGATGCGCTACACATCAACCTCATCCTCGAAAATATGTCCGGGATATCCCTAAAACTCAAAAAATTTATATCGTCAAAAAAAACGATACCCTATACGGTATAGGGGTGCGCTCAGGGATAGCTTATCAGACTTTGGGGCGATGGAATCGCATTCGTTCGCCTTATAAAATTGATGTCGGTCAAAAAATAAAGCTGTTCAATCCTGTCGTTAAAAAGCGTTCAAAAAAAGCGGCTATTGTTGCTTCCGGAAAACCCAAAAAAACGAGAGACCGTTCACAGAATAATTACCAAAAGTCGAAAAAAACGAGAATTGAATCACAGAAAAAACCAACTTTTTCAGATGATAAGCAAAAGGTGTTAAAGTTTAACTGTCAGTGGCCGATTCGTGGAGAGATACTGAAAAGTTTCTCCAAGACGGGTAATAAAGGAATAGACATTAGCGGTAAACCAGGGCAAGCAGTGAAGGCTGCGTCATCAGGAAAAGTGGTTTACAGCGGGCATGGTTTAGCCGGCTACGGGAATTTGGTTATTATAAAACACAATGAGAAATTTCTCAGTGCTTACGCCAATAATCGTCGCTTATACGTAAAAGAAGGACAACGCGTCAGAATGGGTCAGAAGATTGCGGAATTAGGGATGGTGAGAGGTAAACAACCTTCTTTACATTTCGAAATCAGAGAAAAAGGAAAACCGGTAAATCCATTAAGGTTTTTACAAAAATAATATTTACAGGACTTTGGCAGTTGGCCTAAGCATGGGGGTATATTATGACGGATGAAGCGATTGAAATCATTAACGGCAATGTGGATTTAGCAGCGCCGGATTTGGCAACTATTAATTTGGTTGAGGAAGAAAAAGCTCGGGAAATAGACATTGATCCGGCGCATAATGATAATACATTTGATGCAACGCGGGTTTATTTGAACGAGTTAGGCAAGTCGCAATTATTAACGGCGGATCAAGAAAAAATTTACGGCAAACGCGCACTGAGAGGCGATGAAGAAGCGCGCAAAATTATGATAGAAAGTAATTTGCGTTTGGTCGTAAAAATTTCTCGGCGCTATTTAAATAGAGGTTTGCCGCTATTAGATCTGATTGAGGAAGGAAATTTGGGCTTGATCAGAGCGGTGGAAAAATTTGATCCGGATCTGGGATTCAGGTTTTCAACTTATGCAACCTGGTGGATCAGGCAAACAATAGAAAGAGCGATTATGAATCAAACCCGGACGATTCGTCTGCCGATTCATATCGTAAAAGAAATGAATGTTTATTTAAAAGCCCAGCGCACTTTAATGCAACAGCTGGATCATGAGCCTACCGTGGAAGATATTGCTGCGTATGTCGATAAACCGGTCAAAACAGTCGATAGAATGTTGAAACTGAATGAAAGAGTGACCTCTGTCGATGTGCCGGGCGGTAAAGAGTATGAAAAACCTTTGGTTGATTTTATCGCCGATGAGCATACTAAATCGCCAACGGAAGAGCTGCAAGAAAGCGGTATTAAAGATAATATTACCGATTGGGTGTATCAATTATCTGAAAAACAAAGAGAAGTGATTTGTCGTCGTTATGGCTTATGCGGTTATGAGAATTCGACTTTAGAGCAAGTTGCTAAAGAATTAGGCGTTACCCGTGAACGCGTTCGTCAAATTCAAATGGACGGTTTAAAACGTCTGAAAGAAATTTTAGACATAAACGGTTTTTCTTTCGAATCTTTATTTCAATAATTTTCTCAAGCAGAAGGAACTCGTAAGCCGGATATTTTCCGGCTTTCCTTCTGAGACAACATTCAAAATTAATCGACTGTTCAGTCGATTCATCCCTCGCATTTACGCCCTCAATTCGGTTGTGCTGAATTAGTTCCGCTGGTTTAGTTTCGTCACGTTCAAGTGAAGCTTTGCTATTTTATTAAACTATGTTTAATAACCCAGTTAAGCAGAAATACCCCACAAATTGCGCCATATAACTTATTTAGCAATCTATCTGTATGATAATTAAGTTTTTATGTGTCTTGCAGAGATGTGTATTAATGGGTATTTGATTGCAATATGGAAACCATAATCGAAGCGGGAAAGATGTGAAATCACATAGGGAAAATTTTTAAATAGAAGGTAATTTATTGATAAATAAACATTTGGTATGAATGGCTGGATTATTGCATAAAACTTCTGATTGTTCTGGACTTCTGAAACACCAAGGAAGAAGCCAGGCTAAAAGTTAAATAATATCAGGAGATTCTATGTTTAATAATTACGACAAGCGAAAGCGAAAATGGTTCATGCTCACCATTTTTCTTTTTTTGTCTGGCTTAACGCAGGCTGTTCATGCAGCGGTTAATGATTTTGACAAGATCGTTGATCACCCGCCCATTCCTGTTTTAGATGAACAAGGCAATCACGTTTTGGAATCGGGTAATCCTTATAGTCCTAAAATGACATGTGCGGGCAGTGGTTGTCATGATTATGATGAGATGACCAAAGCCTATCATTTCCAACAAGGACGAGATGAATCCAGTGATGATTACGGCGCTAAAAGAGGTTTGCCGCAATTAGTTTCACCGGGATACTACGGCGGCTATAACTGTATGACCGGTAATACCCCGGATGTGTTGGCGAAAAAAGACAACCCGGATCCAGTGAAAGATTTTGCTGATAAAGGGAGCGCGCATTTTGTTCAAAGCTGTGAAAGTTGTCATATCGGCGGCGGCTGGTCGGAGTACGACAGAGACGGCGTTCGCTATGATCAGAAAGATATGTCAAAAGTTAAACCCTACGACGGTGATTATTATGTACGTAATGTAAATCATGCGACAGGGGAAGAAACCTATGATTTATGGGATTGGAAAAAAAGCGGGGTTGTTGAAGCCGACTGTTTGTATTGTCATGTGGATTTCGATACCTTGAAGATGCCTGAAGACAGTGGGCTGGATGCACCGCTTGCTCCTCGGCGTGCGCGCAGTGCGATGGCGTCTCTGGGATTTTTTCGCCAGGTGGCTTCGGGATTCATGGAATATGTTGTCAACAACGAAGGCAAAAATATTCTGACCATCGCCCGCGAGATGGGATCGGATGGTCATGGCGGAGAGGCTCCTGTTTTATCCAAGGATGCAAATGGTTTGCCGATTTTCAATTGGCATCAGGATTCTTTTGATGAAAACGGTCGGGTCACAATACCTATGCTGAGGTTCCCGAAAAGTGAAAACTGTATGAGTTGTCATTTAACAGCCAATTCACGACGCGGTTTTTATGGCTTCGGTGACGAATCTAAGATGGAAACCGATGCAGATGGGATTCTATTGCCGGATGGCGCCGATGATGTTCATAAAGGGACGGTTTATATTGCGGATAATGGTGAAGCGCGATCTATTGAGAATTGTAATGCTTGTCACTCTAAACAATATTATAAATCCAAGTTGGCGAATATTGATTTAGACGCTAATCACGATTTTTTGAAAGGAAATTCCGACATCGACGTGCGTAATGACTTGAACTATACGCCGGGTATGATGACTTGTGAAAAGTGTCATATCAACTCTGTGAATAATGTTATTCCTTCCGGTCACGGTACTCTGCTGGATGCTCATCGCGAATTATGGAAATCAAACGGCGATATGTTGGGCTATACCGCTGATACATTGAATCAAATCACTCAGACCCATTTCGATGTAGTCAGTTGTCAGGCTTGTCATATCAAGGATAAAACTTATCGAGGCAATCCAATGAAAATGCTTTACCGTTATCGCGAAGCCGAGGACGGTAAGTTGAAAATTATGCCTTACTTTTCAAAACCGCGTACATATTGGATAGACCGAAAGAGTAATCGTACTTTGTATCGCAATGAGCTGAATGGCGTATTTGAGCAAGGAACTGATGCTGACGGTAATCCTTTCGGCGCTATTGTAGATCCGATCAGTGGTGAACAGTTGGGTAAAGTCAGCGCATCGGTGGGTCGTCATGGACTGCGTTACGGGGAGCCTGAGAGCTATGAAGATTATAAGGGCCTCAAACAGGCTTACGATAGTCTATTGGTGAAAAAAGGCTTTGAAAACCCTAGCGTTACGCGAGTTCTGTCTGAAATTAATCACTATACAACCAGCCATAATACGCGTACATCGCCTGAATCGGTTCAGTGTGAAGAGTGTCATGAACGCAAACAAAGCGGAGCGTTTAGCGCTTTAGTTTCGCCGAAAGGCATTTTGGGTGATGCGAATTTTTCAGTTCTTTACACGCTACCCGACTCTCGGTTAATAGATGAGGGAGTCGCTACGCTTGGCATGCCGTATATGAGAAAGCAGGCCAATGGCGATGTAACAGTTAATGTGACTAATATACTGTTTTCAACCAAATATGATCCGTTCATGTCTGCATTGAAAAATTCCAGCGCTTCGGAAGTTCTAGGCGTTTTTCAAGAGCTGCCGAGTAGCGTGTTTTCCAATTTAGGCATTCCTGCTGTGGATTCAGCATTTGCTCAGTCGTTAACAGGCGTAACCAGCTTTATGTTTAACGTCAGCGCCACCGGGGATACTGGTTTACGTAACATGGTTGCAGTGATAAACGGCAGTACTGTGAATGATATTTTATTCCCGACTTATCGAGGCGCATTGGGCGTTTTGAAAGGGGCTAACGAAGTTGCGCAAGGCGTATTGAGTCAACGTGGTTTAGGCCAGTTACGCTCGGATGTTTTTTACATTGATGTAACCGATAGCGCTAAAAACAGGGTTGAATCATTTAAGAATGAGCCACTGTTTTTAACAGCTGTGTACACGGGCGATAAAACCGATGCATCCGGCATCAGTGTTGTGATGGCAAACTGGGAGTTGGATACGATTACCGTGATTCCTCAGGAAGATATTGTTTATGTATCTCCTGCGAATGATGCTGAGTCCGGTATTGTGCTCTTTAAAACTAAGGAAACCGGTTACTTTATAGTAGGAGATAAGTAACGAAAAGGATTTTAACGTTCAAGGATGAAGAACCGGGAACGACCGAAAGGTCGTTCCCATTTTTATGTAAAGGGGTTTGTTATGCAAAAAGTTAAATTTGATAAAACAATAAATATAAAATCTGATGATATCAATGCTTTAGCTGAAAAATCATTGCCTTGGTTGTTTGGTGTTGGCATTGCCGCTGGTCATGCAATGACGGCTTCGAATTGTACAATTCCTCAACAAGGAAAATGCGCGGTTTGTGGCGGTTGTGTCGTCGCCTTGGGCTCGCTGGTTTCCTGGGCATTGATTAAGCAAAAAAGCGGCGATGATTTCTACAGTCAACCGGATGAAAGGGATTAACCTCGGAGTTGTTGTTAAGGATGATCAGTAGAAATACTTTACTTTGCGCGGGCGCTTTGTTGCTACACGCGGATATGGCGGGCGCCTGGAATTGGAGCGGCGTTTTAAAATCAAAACTGCAGAGCGACAACCGTTATACCACCGATGCGCGTATTTTTAGTGAAGTATGGGGTAGCCTTGAGGTTTTTGATTATCAAACCATGAAAGGCGGAATCGACTTTGTGACTCGACAAAGCGATCAGCAGGGTTTTGAGGCGGAAATCTATCAACTTTATTTTCAGAAGCAGTGGCCGGATTATTCTTCAACTATTAAAGCGGGTCGTTTTCACCGGGCGGATTCTTTAGGCTATTACTCTTTGGATGGGGTGAATTATCAATATCAATTCGCTGACCAGGGCATTACCTTACAGCTATACGGCGGCGTTCCAAGAAGAATAGAGGATGTGCGTTCGGTTGACGGCGATTGGGTCTATGGTTTGGAAATGGATTGGCGGCATCAATTAGCCTGGAACAGTGATTGGATAACGTTGGACGATATCATTATGCGCGGTGGTTTTCAGCAGTTTGCTGAACAGGAAACCACTACGCGGCTGGAGTCATCGGCAACGGTTATCGGTAAATTTCCAGCGCGTTTTATTCAAAGCTATGAATTAGCCATGATGACCGCTTATCAAACCAGCTCAGAGACTTTTGAAGATTTCATGATTAATGGCATGCTTGATTTTTCTGAGACGATTCGGGTGAGAGCCAGTTACGAGCTATTTCAGCCTAAAGAAAAAATTACTTTTCGGGAAAAGTTTCACAGTATCTATGCGCGTGGGCGGCAAGATTTATTGCGCGTCAACATCAACAATCAAGTCAATGAATGGTTTGAATATCATGTGGGGTTAAAGCGCGCCAGACGACATGAAAATGAAGATGTAGGTTATGGCATGAATGCCGGTTTGCGCTGGGATTACATTCGCGACTTATCACTGGCTGCCGAGATCGACTACCTGGAATTGGGCGTGGAAAAAAGTGAGAACATTTATTTGTCAGCCGATTATACGGTTAATGCCGATTTGCTGGCCAATCTTAATTTAGCTCTGGCTAACAATAAAAAAAGACTTTATGGAAACAATCGATCAGTGGGTTTTGAGTTGAATTCCAAATACCGTATTAATAGTGAGTTATTTCTAAATCTTTCCGGCAGTTATATTTGGTATTCAACCATCGATAATGAATATTTAGCGGCGGTACAGTTAACGTGGTATATCGATAATTTTGAAGCAAAGGCGCAACGTTGATGCAGGTTTTAGTCATAATAATTTTAATGTTGAGCGGGTTCGTCGCTTGGGCTGACAATAGCGCGTTGCCATCGTTGAGTCCTGTTGAATTAGGCGCTCAACAAGCGAAAGATTTAAGCTGGTATAAAAAAAGAGCGGAACGCAGCGATATTTTTTATCCGCATAAGGTTCATTATGAGGTGATGGAGAAAGAAGGCGATAGTTGTATGTTATGCCATACCTTTCAAAAAAACAGCGAGCATGATGAATCGGCCAGGAAGCAATTGAACATCATTGCCAATGAAGCTTTGGAACAAATTTGCCATGATTGCCATGTGACTGAATTAAGAGGACCTTGGCGTTGTGAGTTATGCCACGATGACCCGAAAGCCATTTGGCCTGCAGATCATAATTCCGGTTATATCGAAAATCATGGCGAAGATTCCAGAATTAATGATGAAGAATGCAAAACCTGCCATATCGATACCAAGTTTTGTAGCGACTGTCATTTGCGACGCGATACGGTTGGAAAGGGTTATCACCCATTGGGTTACCGGTCCAAACATGGTTTGGAGGCGCGGATGATGCCTGCTAACTGCAGTCGTTGTCATAATTATTTCTATTGTAGGGATTGCCATGAGCAGTAATATTCGAACAGGGATTGTTTTGCTATTGATGCTGACGGTTTTACCGCTTAAGGCCGTTGAAACATTGGATGTATCGTTGGAAAAAGGCCAGCTATTGTTAACACCTAGACACGGCGGGGACGGTAGCGCCTGGGGTAACGAAAACTGTTCGGCCTGTCACTTCAGCCGTTCCATACACAGTGAAGCGCCGGTCATCAGAAATATTGTGCGTGAGGTCGGTTTCAGTACTTGTACAGGGTGTCATGGTTCAAACGGCACTGAGGCTGAACGGAAATGTACGATTTGCCATAATCCGCAAAGATTGCCGACTGCGCCGATTATGACCGCTCCTGAAACTCATGATTTCAGTGTCAAGGAAAGTGTCCCATTGAACGATCGAGAATGTTTGATTTGTCACCATAGCTCAGATATGGATGGCGTGTTTGAGCCGGATATTGATTTATCTTATTTCCCGCATGCTCAACCAGCCTTAGACTTGCCTTATCGTAGCGGAGTTGAATTTTGTCTGCGTTGTCATAATAAAAATGATCAGCAGCCGGGTTATGAAATGCAGGCCCGTTTTCCGCGCGACCCACTGGTCGATATGGATGTTAACTATCAACATTATGATGTTCACGGTTACCAAAGAGGATCGGGTCAACGCACTTATACGGGGTTGCGATCCGGCTCTTACCAATATGGCGATTTACTCGAATGCACAGATTGCCATGCCATGCATGGTACCCATAACCCGAAATTAATCCTTGATAGAACAGACGCAGGTGCGACAAAACTGGCGCCGGAAATTCGCAACTTGCCGGTGTTGATTAATGTGGTGGATGGCGACTATTCGCAGCTCTGCGTCAGTTGTCACGATATGAACACATTGGTGGAGCAGGGCGCGGAAAACACGGGTAATGGTTTGTCGGGCGTTCATCAGTTTGGAACCGATTGCCGTCAGTGTCATGTTCATGGAATGGCGGTGCAGACAGGGTTATGAAGCTGATTATTTTATTTTTAATGTGGCCGATGATCGGTTTCGCTCAGCAACAAGATGATAAACCAGAATTACCGGCGTTTCATCATGTTGTCGGGGTTAAGCCAAGTCAGGCTAGAGACATTGATGAAAAGCTGCAACTGGGCGAAGAAGGCGAATTAGTCTGTAGCACTTGTCATGGCTTGGATGATATTGATAAGACACCATTAGATGAGGTAGATACCGAGGCGGAAGATTTTTTACAGGGCGGGCCTTATAAGCCGCTCACTGACTTTTGTTATCGTTGCCATAACAAAGAAAAAAATACCCGTGAAAATATCCATGTCATGTTCGATGAGAAAGGCGAAATAAAAAAACAGGCCTGTGAATATTGTCACGAGAAAACGCCTGACAGAGAAAAGGATTTAAAGTTTGACGAATTGAAATTGCGTATCTCAATGACGGAAATTTGTTACGGATGTCATTTAAAAGACCCGCATTTCAATGCTGTAGAGCATCAGGTCAAGCCTGAAACGGATGAAATGATGGATCATTTAAAGAAGATGCGTGAGGAAAAACAAATTCTGATGCCGTTGAATGATAAAAATGAAGTGATGTGCATTAGTTGCCATACCCCGCATCAACGCGATGTTATTAATGTTGAAAAACCAGCGGGGAAACAGGTTCTAGTTGAAGATCTGGAGGAAGGGATTACCTATAAGGATCATCCTTGGAATGCAGTCTACCAAGCCGATAAGGCGGTCAGATTGGATGAGTTAAATAAACAATTAAAAAAACAATATCAATTAAATTACCAACGTATTGAAAACGAGGCATTATTACGTTTACCTGCTGTTAACGGTGAACTTTGCTTGCAATGTCATACTTTTGATAAATAGTGGGAGAGTGTTATGTCGGCAGTCGTTAATCCAAGTAAACCCTTAAAGAAAGACAAAGATAAAAAGGCCAATCGAACTATCCGGAAATTAAAAGATATACCTAAAATTCAAAAATTTCGCTATGCGATGATTTTTTTCGCTAGCGCCTGTATGTTAGGGCCTTTGGCTTTCTTACCGCAATTGGCGGGAACGGATGATTTATGCGGCGTACTCTGTATGCGCCGATTTTATTTATATTTTCCCGGTATGAATTGGCAAGATTTTATTGTACATGTCAATGCCGCATGGATAGGCGTTTTTGCGTTTTCGTTGATTTTGTTAACCACCTTGTTCTTCGGTCGTATGTGGTGTGGTTATCTATGCCCGGTGGGCGGGTTGGCGGAGTTAGGCTCTAGAATGCTGAACGATCGCTGGAAAATTGAATTTCGCTCTTTACCGCAAGTGCAAATACGCTATGGTTATTTCGGTTTTTATCTAGTCGCTATGCCTGCGATTGGGATCAGCGCTTGTACGCTTTGTAATTTTATTACCGTGCCCCGGTTGATTGAAGCATTGAGTGGTGAATATCGCGGTATGGTTTATCTAGTATCCAGTGTCGGTTTGGTGAATTTGGGCTTGTTATTACTGCTTGGGTTCTTTGCTAGTAAAGGCCGTGCTTATTGTCAGTTTATGTGTCCGATAGGCGCGGCTGATGGCTTGGTGAACCGCTTGGGCGCCAATTTGAAATTAGGTCATCGTATCCGGGTAGCTAAAGAGCGTTGTACCGGTTGCAATATTTGCGCCCGGGATTGTATGTGCGGAGCGATTAAAATGGTTGATAAAATTGCCACGGTTGATCAACTGTCTTGTATGTCTTGCCATGAATGTATCGATGTTTGTGACTGGGATGCATTATCGTGGACAACGCCGCCGAATCATGCGCAACCCAAAAGAATCAAGAAGAATGTGGAAATTCATCCGGTGCCTGATTGGCAGGCGGTGCATTTTTCAGCTGAAAAACCCAAAGTGGAGGCGGAAACGGAAACCTCTACTGTTAAATCAAAAGGCTATAATTCTCATAGCATTTTGAGAATGATTAACGCTTTAATTTTTCTATCGGTTATTTCAGTGGTTATTGTCGGTTCAATCATATGATAAAAGCCAGGGATATTGAATTTTACGGATGGGGAGTCAGCCTGGAATGCTAAAGGTTTTATTGTTTACTGCATTATGCTGTTTTTCGATTATTTCACAAGCAGCTCCGCGTTATAGCGATCCTGATGGTTGTTTTTCCTGTCATGAACTGGAAGGACTGACTTTTGTCGGTGAACAGGGGGTGACCCGGGTTGCGACGATTGATAAAAGTCATTACTTTAGTTCACTACATGGCAGTGTGCCGTGTAAGGATTGTCATCGTAAAATCGTGGATTATCCGCATAAAGTGGAAAACGGTTATGCGGATTGCACTGAATCTTGCCATGTTGAAGAACCTTCGGATGGCGTTGCTTATACCCATAAGCCCATTCATGAAGAAATGGAGAAGTCAGTTCACCACGATGGCTGGTTTAAAGACTTCGCCGGTGGAAATCGCTTGGAAGAAATTGAAACCGAGCAAGATCCTTCCTGTCGCCGTTGTCATAGTAATACGTCTTATATTATGCCGTCGCAGTTGGAAAATTTTAAGGAAGCTTTTGATCATGCCGAAACGGAATGCGGCACTTGTCATCAGGGTAAAGCCTGGATGGGGCAATTCGGCGGTCATATTTTAAGGCGCTTCGTTGGTTCCCGTTGGGTGAAGACCGAGAATAATCAGATGTGTATGGATTGTCATGCAGATTTAGAAAAAATGCGTGACGTTGAATTGATTGATTATGAAACAGAAGAAAAAGGGCCGCCTTCAGAACGGTTTGTTCATGCCAGTAATACTTATGATAAAACCTTGCATGGGCGCTTGTTAATTGCCGGTTCTGAATATGGCGCATCCTGTATTGATTGTCACGCCTATGAAAACTGGAATCATGAGATTCGTCATTATCGTGATCCAAAATCAAATTCACATATTGATAATTTGCCGGAAACATGCGGACAGTCTGATTGTCATGGTTATGCCAAAAAACCGGGTAATGAAGGTTTTGTTAAAACGGATATGCATGATGTATCCATGTTGAATTTAACCAAGGTGGTGGATCGATTAACGAACAAAGTACTGCATCAATCAGCCTGGTTCTGGAGCGGAGGGGTGCTGGTGATTTTAGGTGTGGGATTAATTGCGGGAAGTCTGATCTGGTTTCTGTTTTATCGTCATGATAAAAAAATTATTCCTTATTTTGGCGGCGACCGGTTTGAACGTGTCATGATCGGACGAAAACAGCGTAAAAAAGCCGGAAAAGCGGCGCCAAACAAAGCGACCAGAGCAAAACCACGAGCAGCAGCTAAACCCCAAACGACTGATTCGAAGGACGATGGTCAAGTGCAGGAAAAAGCGCAACAAGAAGAGAAGACAGCTATGAATAGCGATAAAAACCAGCCGGAGGAAAAGAAGTGATAAGGTTTCCTTTTACGATTATTCTTTTGCTACTCAGTGTTAATGGGGCAAGCGCTGAAAATTACTATTTACAAGCGGTAAAATCGACTCGTCCTGATGATGAAATGTTGATGAAATCCAGGGAAAAGGTAAAAGAGTATAAAAAAGTGGAAATCCAAGATGATTTGGAAGTGCCGCCTTTTCATAAACGAGGGGATTGGGAAACCGAGTCGCTGAAAAAGACTTTTTGCACCCAATGTCATTTATCGCCACCGCATACCAAAAACCTGCGCAGTCGGGCTTTTTTAAATATGCATACTCAATTTATCGCCTGTGAAACCTGTCATATGCGGCCTGAAGGCGTTGATTTTGATTATCAGTGGGTGAATTACCGGGATCAGTCGGTTGTTGAGGCGGATGCCGGACTTTTCAGGCAACCGATCAATCTGCAAAAAAAGCAAAATACTCCGGATGCAGAAAAACGCAAAACTGATGTTTTGGTGAAAATTGCTCCATTTAAAGATAATCAAACGGCGATGATATTGAATTCTCATGCCTTTGCCGAACAAACTACAAAAATATGGGAGACGGGCAGTGAAGAAGAGCGGGTAAAGAGGCGCGCGATAATACATCAGCCATTAAAAGAAAAAGGCCCTCAATGTGATGCTTGTCATCAAAAAGATAATCCCTTGCTTGATCTCAACGCTTTGGGAGCAGAAAAGGCTCAGGCCAAACGCATTTTAAATCACATCGTCCCGCAATTTTTCAAACGCTATAAAGAGGATGATCAAAAAATAAGAATTAATAGTTTACTGCAATGATCAGAGCTTTATTATTTTGGATGGCGCTGTTAGTGATAGCGCCGTTATCAGCGGATGAAATTCAGTTACCGTTGGTTAAGCGCCAGCAGATTTATACCGCTGCATTTAATCAACCAACATCGGTTGCCGTCGCGGAAAATGGCCGGGTTTATGTGTTGGACGGGATGAATAACCAAATCGTGATTTTTTCAGATACAGGTGAAAAACTCAATCACATTCAAGGCGACAAAAACAATATTCCCGACTTCTCTCGTTCTGTTGGCTTATTTCTTCACCAAGACCAGTTATACATTGCTGATGCGGTTAATAATCGCATTATTATTATCAGCGACCAAGGCGCGTTGATCAAAACCATTCCATTATCCGCCACGCCGCCGTTACGTTATCCGCCTGAGCCGATTGCGGTAAACCGCATACAGGATAAACTGTTCTACAGTGACAGACGAAATCACCAAGTCTGTATTATTCATCTGCAACGAAATGATGAACAGCAATGTTTCGGTAAACGCGGTGAAGAGCCGGGCGATTTTCAATTCCCTTTTCAAATTGCCGTAGATCGAGACGAATATTTGCATATTGTCGATGTCATTAATGGGCGTGTACAGGTGTTTAATAGCCGTGGTCAGTATTTTTCACAGGAAGGCAAGTTTGCTGTCGATGTGTTGTATAGACCTAACGGCATTGCAATTGACGCCTTGGGCTATCAATATGTCAGTGATGCTTATCGGGGAACAATAGCGGTATTTTATCGCGGGCGTTATATTACCGAATTAAAATCGAGCGATGGGAAAGTCGTAAAATTTAAAACGCCGGTTGGCATGACTTATGGCTCCAAAGGCTTATATGTGGTTGATGCAGCGACTGACCAGGTTTTTTTATTGCAACTGGATTATCATCAATTTGCCCGATCGGATGTTATTCAAGCGCAGCAATCGGCTGAATTATCGCGCAAAAATTGTGTCGCCTGTCATTTTTCCTGGGGATTTGCTGAAGATAAGGCTTTGGAAGATGAACAGGGAGTAGCTCCGGTCGCGGCTCTGGATATGTGTTATAGCTGTCATCATGGCGTGGTGTTTGAATCCAGACACGCGATTCCGCATAAAGGCCAACATCCGACTGTTTATGATAATGCGGAAAAGAAACAAAAACGTCAGGATGGATTACCCAGAGACGATGAAATACCGGAAGGTCATCCTTTATTAAAAGACGGTGAAATGACCTGTACAGCTTGTCACACGCCACACAATGCCGATTTAGAACAGCCGACATTATATGTCGAAAACAACAATTCCTGGATGCGTATTCTCAATAAGGAAAGCGATCTTTGTGAGAATTGCCATGAAAGTAAAAAAGAAACGGCGTTAGAGCGGCAGCTGAAAAAACGCGGTAAAAATCACCCCTTGGGCTTTAAATTAGTTAAATCCGGTCAGCGCAATAAACTGGATGATTTTTCTGAAGATCCGCATTTACAAAAGGGCTTGCCTTCAAGCCTACATCATGGCGGCGCTGTACTGGGCAAAGAAGCAAAATTAATTTGCCAAAGTTGCCATCAAATTCATGGCGGTGAAGGCGATTATTTAATGGCGGTGACCGACCAAAATGGAGCCGTATGCGCTGCCTGTCATAAAAGACAATCACCAACAGGTAAGAAAGGCGCTCGCAAGGCCGGAGTACATCCAGTTAATGTCAAATTGGAAGAACCGGTGCAATTTCGCGGTAAAAAAACCAGCAAGGTCATTTGCCAAAGTTGCCATGAAGTTCATGACGGCACTATCGGTACGCCGTTATTTCCAGACAAGATACGCGATGCCGAGAAATTATGCGTTGACTGTCATGAAAGACATCATGCCAAAGATACCAAGGAAGCGCTGAAAAAAGGCATTCACCCGATCAATGAAAAGCTGGACGAGGCGGTTAAAATCGGTGGAAAAACGGTTAAAAACATGGGTTGTTTAAGCTGCCATTCAATCCATAATGGCAAGCGGAATACGCCCGCTTTGTTAGAAGATCATAAAAACGGTCAGCTTTGCGAGCATTGTCATGAAGGCAAACAAATGGTAGTCGGCACTGACCATGATTTTCGGGTGACCGCCAAAAAAGCAAAAAACCGTTTTAAAGAAACCGCACATCAATCGGGTGTGTGCGGAAGTTGTCATACCTTGCATAAGGGCAAAGGCAAGCAACCTTATTTGTATTCCGCAGTGATCGCTAAGAAAAAGGATCGTGATGACGGTGCGCCCAAGTTAAAGGTAGATGAATTATGCATGAATTGTCATCAAGACGATGCTGTGGGTAAAGACAAACCGATCTACCATTACGGCCATCCCTATCAGAATATCATTATGCGTTCTGCGAAAGAAGTGATGCCTGTGGTGAATCCGAAAACCGGGAAAATTGATAAAATCGGCGCAATTGCTTGTATAACCTGCCATGAACCGCATAGCTGGAAACCGAATAACGGCAAACCAGTAAAAGGGTTTAAACCACCCTCAATCAAGGGCTTGAAAAATCAGGAAGGCGATGTGCTAAACAGTTTTCTGCTACGCAAAGGCGTTGCCAAAACTTTTTGCGTAGATTGTCATAGCATAGAAGGCTTAAGCAAATACAAATACTATCACCATGAGAAAAAAGTAAGAGATATTGGTGTTGATTATTTAAAATAAGCGGTGCATCATATTCAGTCTGCATTAATGGTTAAACCTGTTTAATGCCAATTCTTTTTTCTATGAAATTTTATAACCACAAAGTAAGGAGATCGTTATGGCCGAATGGCGTCAAGTTGCAAAAATATGTGCTTTAGGTGATGGACATATTAGCACTAAAGAAGTGGATATTCTGCGCAAGGTAATTCTTGCCGATGGTACGGCGAACAAAAGCGAATTAGAATTCTTAAGGGAAATTAAGGCGGAAGCCAACACTGCAGTTCAAGCATTGGATACCTTAATAGAGGACTGTGAAAAGGTCGCTAAATAGCTTGGGGGTTCATTATTCCTTCCGGGAATTAGCAAAGAATTGATCCCGGAAGGCGTTTTGCTAAATGCCGTTTATGAAATAAGCAAGTTTTTTTCTGATTTATTTTTTTCTACAATAGAGTAGTTATTATGTAAAATATAGACAATTTATCTTCTGCATCTAAGGAACAATGAGCCAGTTTATACGGTTGAGTTTTTATCTCTTGAGTTTAACTCTCTCTTTTTCAATTAATGCCTCTCAAGAAATTGATATTAATGAGTTAAAAGAAACAATACGCTATACTACATGGCGTGGAATTGAGCCGGATAAATGGGCTACTCTTTGGTTAATAAAACGTTATATTTCACCTAAAGCGTATTTCCTTTTAATAAAACCGAATTCTGAATTACCAAGCAATGCGCTTCCAATTGGTTTACCGGGATCAACAGTTCAAAGATTAAGAAAATCATCTATGTTTCGTCGACTGAACCAGGCCCTTGGTCATAATGCGGTTGAGATCAAATACCTCGATCAAATTGTTGACGATATTGAGGTTAAAATTTGGGAAAAACCAAGCCATCCTCATTCTATTTGGTTGGAAACCATGTATCGGAAATTACAAAAAAGGTATATGAGAGACCAAGTGCCAATAGATTGCTATTTACTATTCTTTGATAAAGCTGCTCAATTAGCCAATGATGACAATATTTCCGGTCAACATTATTTTGAGCAGCTTTCATTAAAAGAAGAGTGTCCGGGATTGAAATCTCTAGTAACCGATTCGGTTGAAGAAATTGATCATCTTAATGTTTTACGAGAACTCAGTCTCGGAAAAAAAATCGTTTTTGTTGATACGCGTGAAGATGAGGAATATTTTGAAAGTCATCTGCCGGGTGCTAAACAATTATTACTAAGAAATGTTAATGAAAAGTCCGTAGAAGAGTACCGCAATGCTGATTTGGTTATTCCGTACTGCGTGAAAGATTTTCGGGGCTTTGAAGTGGCTAAAGCAATGAAACAATTAGGTATTAACCGGGTGGCAACGCTGAGCCCTAATGGTTTAAAAGGATGGGTCCAATCAAAATTACCTGTTGTAACTACCGATAAAGATTCAAAAAACAACGCAGAAGAAATGCTGTTTCAGTGTGCTACGGAACCTTTAACTTGTTTAAAGAAAAAACAATATGAGTAGAATTACGGTCTACATAATTTTGCTGTGTATCTTTCTTACGCCTGGATATATTTGGTATGAAAATACAGGCGACTTAAGATATTATTTTTCTAATGAAGTTCCTAAAGGACAGCTTTATTATGTTTTCTCAAAATTAACCGGTTTATATGCATTAATGTTAATGGTTG
>SPJM01000091.1 GCA_006844585.1 Methylococcaceae bacterium
CGTGATTTTGATGAACAAGAGTTGCATCGTAGTATGAAAAATCAGCAGGCCGATAAGGCGGCTGATCAGCAACAACAAGACACTGACGCCGAGAAGCCTCTACATGTGGTGAGCAGCGCTCGTAAGCGCGGCGCTGAGGGCGCTATCAGTCAGCCGCGTCCGCGTCGGGAAATCGATCAATATGTGGGGTATGCGGAAAAAGTGCATATGGCTTCTGGTCCGCAAAAAAGCGCTCAGTTGGCGGAGAAACTCAAGCAAAAAGAAACGGCGGAAACGGCTTTGCAGAAAAACATGCAAGTCAATATGCAAAGTCTGGCCGCTATTGAGCCGAAGAAAACCTTGTCCAAACCCTCGCAAATGGAACAGCTCATGCAAGAGTTGAAAGATGAGATGCGTAAAGAGATCAAGGAATTGAAGGGCGGTTTGGATCAAAAACTGGCCTTGTTGGCCTTTCAGCAAGGCCAGGAAAATCAGGTGACCCGCTTGGAATTGATTCGGGTGATGGGTGATATGGGTTTTTCCAAAAGCTTGGCGCTGAAAGTGGCGAACCGGCTGGGGGCTCATCATGATTTTGAATTGGCCTATGCAAAAATGTTGGAAATGTTGATTGATTTAATGCCGATTGCTGAGGACACCTTGTTGGAGCATGGCGGCATCGCCGCGTTGGTGGGGCCGACCGGAGTGGGTAAAACCACCACCATCGCCAAAATCGCCGCGCAATTTATTTTGAAACACGGGGCGCGGCAAGTGGCTTTAATTACCACTGATAATTATCGCATCGGCGCGCATGAGCAGTTAAATACTTATGGTCGGATTTTGGATATTCCGGTGCGGGTGGCGAATAACGGCGAAGAATTACGCGCTCATATTAATAGTTTCATGGACCGGCGATTGATTTTGATCGATACCGCCGGTATGAGTCAACGGGATATGCGTTTGGCCGATCAAATCAATACTTTGGCGCATGAAGATATTCCGATTAAGACTTATTTAGTGATGTCGGCGGCGACTCAATACAAAGCGATGACGGAAATTATGGCGGCTTTTGAAATTTTTCAACCACAAGCCGGTATTTTGACTAAACTTGATGAAACAGTGACGCAAGGTACTACTTTGTCAGCAATAATTGAACAACAACTACCTTTGGCTTTTTTGACGGACGGTCAGCAAGTCCCGGAAGATATACAATCGGCGGATGCCGTTTGGTTAATGGATCAATGCGAGTCGGGATTGGAGCAAAGCGCTGAACAAACCCATGAAATGGGTTATGACCAATGGGTGGCTGAAGGTTATGCCTGATTCATTCGACCAGGCGGCTGGAATACGAAATATGAAGAAAAACAAACCGGTTAGGGTGATTGCCGTTACCAGCGGCAAGGGCGGCGTCGGAAAAACCAATATTTCCGTAAATTTGGGCGTGGCGTTGGCGAAATTCGGACGCCGGGTCGCTTTATTGGACGCTGATATGGGCTTGGCCAATGTCGATATATTATTGGGTCTATCGCCCGCTTATAATTTGTCGCATGTGCTGAACGGCGAAAAGACCTTGGCTGAAGTGATGTTGATCGGTCCGGCCGGTTTAAAAGTGATACCGGCCTCATCCGGTTTACAGCATATGTCGGAACTGTCCAATATTGAGCAAGCCGGCGTGATTCGCGCGTTTAGCGACATCGGCGATGATTTGGATGTATTGATTGTCGATACCGCAGCGGGTATTTCCGGCAGTGTAGTCAATTTTGCCCGCGCTAGTCAGGAAATTCTGGTGGTGGTTTGCGACGAGCCGACATCTTTAACCGATGCCTATGCTTATATCAAATTATTAAATCGGGATTATGGATTAAACCGGTTTCATATTGTTGCCAATATGGTGCAGTCGGCGCGTCACGGCCAGGCTTTGTTTACTAAACTAACCAAGGTAACAGATCGTTATTTAGATGTGAATTTGCAATTCGCCGGGATGATTCCAATGGATGAATTGCTGAGAAAATCAGTACAGAAACAAACGCCAGTCGTTGAGGCTTTTCCGGATTGTCCGGCCGCGCAAGCTTTTAAGAACTTTGCCCGTATTGTTGATCAATGGCCGATCAGGACTCAGGCCGGTGGTTATCTGGAGTTTTTTGTCGAACGTATGATTCAATATGGCGCGGAGTCGGTTGCATGAACGGCGCGGCGATGTATTCCTCGATACAAGCGGGCGGCACGGATGATCAAGTGTTGCAGCATGCACCGTTGGTTAAACGCATCGCCTATCATTTGAAATTGAGGTTGCCGGAAAACATCGTCATTGATGATTTAATTCAAGCCGGGATGATCGGTTTATTGGAGGCTATCAAAAATTATGATATGTCTCAAGGCGCCAGTTTCGATACCTATGCCGGTATCCGAATTCGCGGCGCGATGTTGGACGAGGTGCGCAGAGCTGATTGGACGCCGCGTTCAGTGCATAAAAAATCACGCATGGTCAGCGAGGCGATACGGGAAGTGGAAAACCGTTTGGGGCATGATGCGCGGGAAAGCGATGTGGCGGAGCATATGGGCATTTCAGTGGATGAATATAATCATATTTTGCAAGACACAATTGCTTGTAAAACCTTTGATATAGATGATGTTCATAAAAAAGGCGAGGATTTCCCGAAGCCGGTTAGGCAATCCGAGGAACAACCCATTGATAATTTGGCGGCGGAAAACTTCCAGCGAGCTTTAGCCGATGCCATTCGCGGTTTGCCGGAAAGAGAAAAGCTGGTGGTCTCGCTGTATTACGATGAAGAGTTGAATTTGCGGGAGATCGGCAAAGTGCTGGATGTCAGCGAATCCAGAGTCAGTCAGATTTGCAGTCAGGCCATGTTGCGATTGCGCTCCAGGTTGGCGGACTGGCAAGGCATTCAACGAGATGAGTAAGCGCTCGGAATATCTCGTTTATCTGGGCTATACTATTTTTTAAATGAAGTAAATTCCGGTTATCAGATCCTGAGGGGTTGAAGAGCCGAAGATGCTACCTATATCGTATATGTCTTTTCAGTGAAATTTCTTAAGCGGAGCGGGTTTCAGTGAATCGATGAAGAATATGAGCTTATCAGCCGAATACGCTGATAGATATGATTAATCACAATAGTATGTTGGAGAGTTTCCTTGGATAAAAATATGAAAATTCTGATTGTTGATGACTTTTCAACAATGAGGCGCATTGTAAAAAATCTATTGAGAGATCTCGGGTTCACGAATACTGTTGAGGCGGATGACGGCAAATCTGCATTACCTATACTCGAAAAAGGCAATATTGATTTTTTGGTCACCGACTGGAATATGCCGGGGATGACAGGTATTGATTTGCTTAAAGCTGTGCGCGCCGATCCTAATCTGGCGGATCTTCCGGTCTTGATGGTGACGGCTGAGGCCAAGCGGGAACAAATTATTATGGCCGCCCAAGCGGGGGTCAACGGCTATGTCATCAAGCCTTTCACCGCAGCGACTCTGAAAGAAAAAATTGACAAAATCTTTGAAAGAATTGACGGTTAATCAGCCAGGGAGATTGATATGAGTAAAGAAAGGCGATTGGCGTTGGCTAAAAAACTAGTGGATGCGCTGGAACATGATGATGAAATGGGCGTGGAAGGGTTGCTAAATGAGATTGACGCCTTACGAGAGAATCGTTTATTTCAGGAAATCGGTCGGTTGACGCGACAGCTGCATGATACCATGGCCAGCTTTACCGTGGATTCCAAAATCACATCGATGACTGAATACGATATTCCGGATGCTAAAGAGCGTTTGAAATACGTGATGACCATGACTGAAGAGGCGGCTGATAAAACCTTAAACGTGGTCGAAGAATTAATGCCGGTGTCGCAACAATTAAATCATCAAGCCAAAGAGCTGCAAGATAAGTGGTCGCGTTTCTTGGATAGAGAAATGCCATATCAAGAATTTAAGGATATGAGTCAGGAGCTGAGCGAACATTTTCAATCTTCCAAAAAATCATTAGAGGATGTTGAGCAAGGGCTTAATGACATTTTAATGGCGCAAAGTTTTCAAGACATCACCGGACAGATCATTCGCAGAGTCATCACACTGGTTCAGGATTTGGAAACCAGCATGGTGGAAATGATACGCTTATCCGGTGCATCATTAGATCATCAAAAACTGGAGGAAACGGAGTTGCCCGGACCTGCGGTGCCCGGCGTCGATGATAAAGAAGGCGATGTTGCTCACAGTCAGGATGAAGTCGATGATTTATTGTCGAGTTTAGGGTTCTGAAGGAGAAGTCATGGCAATTGATTTGGATGATGAAATTCTGCAGGATTTTCTGGTTGAAGCCGGCGAAATTATAGACTTGTTGGGTGAGCAGTTGGTTGAACTGGAACAGTCGCCCGAGAACCTTGATTTGTTGAATGCTATTTTCCGGGGATTTCATACCGTTAAAGGCGGTGCGGGTTTTCTTTCGATCAATGCCCTGGTCGATGTTTGTCATAGCGCGGAAGATGTTTTTAATGTATTAAGGCAAGGCGAACGTACGGTTACCCCAAAATTAATGGATGTCATCTTGCAGGTGGTTGACGTCGTCATTGAAATGTTTGATCAAGTGCGTTCGGGAGTTGAGCCGGGGGATGCGGACTCTGCTTTGTTGGACGCTTTAAAAAAGTTCGCCTCAGGGCAAGGTGACGAGGAAGAGCCGCAAGCGCCTGTTGAGACGGTTGCAGCCGAGCCGGAGCCGGTTATTACCGAACCGGCTGCGGGCGCTGACGTGGTGGAGCAGGAATTTGAAGCGATGTTGGGGGGAACTCAACAAGCGGATGAAGCGGGGCAGGCGGGCGGTGATGCCATTTCTGAGCAAGAGTTCGAGGATTTGCTGGATGCGCTGCACGGTAAAACCGACGATTCAGTCCCTAATGAAGAGACGGCGCCGGTCGGTAGTGATGAAATTACCGAAGATGAGTTTGAAGACTTGTTGGATCAATTACATGGCAAAGGTCAATTTTCAGGTAATAATGCGCAAGCGGATGGGGCGGGCGTAGACACATTTGAAGAGTCCGTTCCGCCGCCGCTTGATAAAGAACCGGCCGCCGATGAAATTAGCGAAGAGGAGTTCGAACAAGTTCTGGATGAATTACATGGTAAAGGGCAGTTTTCCGGCAGTAAACTCACCGATCAACCGCCGACAGAAGCGACTCCCACAGCTGCTTCTGATGATATAACCGAGGAAGAGTTTGAGCAGGTATTGGATGAATTGCATGGTAAGGGTAAATTCAGCGGCAAGTCTTTACAGGACGGCGAGGTAGCAGCAAAACCGGAAGTTAATGTTGAGCAGCCGAAACAGCCGGAACCCGTGGTCAAAGCGGAACCGCCAACGCAGCCTGCAGCAAAGCCTCCGCCGGAAAAAATCGAGCCGGTGAAATCGGAACCGCCTGTAAAAAGAGCTGCTGCGCCGAAAGAAGCTAAAGTTAAAAATTTAGGTAAGCCTGCGCAGGCGCAGACGGATACCACCGTCCGGGTGGATACCTATGTTTTGGATGAAATTATGAATATGGTGGGCGAGTTGGTGCTGGTGCGCAATCGCTTCCAAACCTTAAAAGCCAATGATGAAGCAGGCGAAGCATTCGCTAAAGCGGTCGCCAACCTGGATGTGGTGACTGCCGATTTGCAATTATCGGTGATGAAAACCCGAATGCAGCCGATTAAAAAAGTGTTCGGTCGCTTTCCGCGAGTGGTAAGGGATTTAGCGCGCAGTTTGAAAAAAGAGATTCGCCTAGAATTGGTCGGTGAGGATACTGATCTCGACAAAAACCTGGTTGAAGCATTGGCTGACCCTTTAGTGCATTTGGTGCGCAATGCGGTTGATCACGGCGTCGAATCCCCGGAAGATCGGGTGATGGTCGGCAAGCCCAGAGAAGGCGTAGTGGTGTTGACGGCCTCGCAGGAAGGCGACCACATCTTGTTGTCAATCAAAGATGATGGGAAGGGTATGGACCCTGACGCTTTGAGGCAAAAAGTGATCGAAAAAGGTTTGATGGATGAAGAGAGCGCTGCTCGTCTGGATGATAAAGAGTGTTTTAATTTGATTTTTATGCCCGGATTTTCCACCAAGACTGAAATTTCTGATGTTTCCGGTCGTGGAGTGGGGATGGATGTGGTGAAAACCCGCATTTCTCAAATGAACGGCATCGTGGAAATTGATTCGGAAGAGGGTAAGGGCAGCACCATTATTATCAAAGTGCCGTTAACCCTGGCGATTATGCCGACCTTAATGGTGAAGCTGGGTGGCCAAGCATTCGCCTTGCCGTTGGCTAGCGTTCTGGAAATATTGGATTTGGATTTGCGGAAAACGAATGTTGTTGACGGACAAATGGTGGTGATGGTGCGCGAACGCGCCTTGCCGGTATTTTATTTGAGCGAATGGCTGGTTAATGACCCGAATTATATTGTGCAAAAGGATACTACCGGCCATGTGGTGGTGGTGAATGCCGGCGGTCGCCAAGTCGGTTTCGTGGTCGACCAATTGATCGGTCAGGAAGAAGTCGTGATTAAGCCGTTGGGAGCCAAATTACAAGGTCTTGAAGGTCTCGCGGGAGCGACCATTACCGGCGATGGTATGATAGCGTTGATTTTGGATGTGCCGGGATTAATGAAAAGATATGCGGCTTAAATGGATAGCTCCTTTGTTCATGTTGACCGGCGATCTTACCAGAGAAAGCCGGATTTAATCATTTTGGCTGGCTCCACGGGCGCGCCGGCGGCGATCCAAAAAATTTTATCTCAGATACCGGAAAATTGCTCCGCGCCGATTTTACTTTTATTACATATGCCTGGTAATTATAGTTTTAGTTATGCTGAACGATTGAATCAAATCTGCCGCATATCCGTTAGGCAAGCCAAGCAAGGCGATAAATTAACAGCCGGACAAGCGTTATTATGTCCGGGCGGCATGCAAATGCTGATAAAGGCGAACCGGGGCGCGGCGAATATTCATTTGCGACATCGGCATGACGATGAAATATACAGTCCCTGTATTGATACGACTTTGGCTTCGGTTGCTAAAAGTTATCAACAAAAAGTCCTGGCGGTGATTTTAACAGGGATGGGTGCGGATGGCCGGGAAGGGGTTAGACAATTAAAAAAAAATGGAGCGACTGTTTGGGTGCAAGATGAACAAAGCTGTACCATTTTTGGGATGCCTAAAGCGGTTATTGATGCAAATTTGGCGGATCGGGTGTTGAGCCTGAATGAAATCGCCTCACAATTCAACAAAATGAGCTAATGGATTTTTTAAGTGTTTTAGGGTTATTGCTTGGTTTTTCCGCCATTCTGCTCGGTAATTCCTTAGGCGGCGGCGAACTCTCGTTTTTATTAAATTTTCACGCCTTTGTGATTGTGGTCGGCGGTACTTTAGGCGCGACTTTTCTACAATTTTCACCCGCTACGGTTTGGCAAAGCATTAAAGTGACGTTGTGGATTTTTTTGCCGGCTAAGATACAGTTACAGGCTGGAATAGATAAAGTCGGCGAATGGAGTTCATTGGCGCGTAAAGAGGGTTTGTTGGGTTTGGAAGGGGTGATTGAAAATGAAACCGACCCTTTTGCCCGCAAAGGCCTGCAATTATTAGTGGACGGCAATGAGCCGGAAGTGATTCGCTCCAGCCTGGAAGTGGAAATCAACACGCGTGAGGATATGGATTTAAAAGCGGCTGCGGTTTACAGTGCGATGGGCGGTTATTCGCCGACTATCGGCATTTTGGGGGCGGTGATTGGTTTAATCCATGTGATGCAGAACTTGGCTAATCCCGAGTTGTTGGGCGAGGGCATTGCGATCGCTTTTGTGGCGACGATTTATGGCGTTGGCTTGGCGAATTTATTGTTTTTGCCGGTTGCTAACAAATTGAAAAATCAGGTTTATTTGATTTCTCAAGGTAAAGAAATGATTATGGAGGGAATTTGTTCTATTGCCGAAGGCGAGAATCCGCGCAATATTGAATTGAAATTATCCGGTTATTTGTTGAATTGATGATGGCCAGGCGAAGAAAACGTCAACCCGTGGAAACCGATAATCCGGAGCGCTGGATTGTTTCCTTTGCGGACTTCATTACTTTGTTGTTCGCTTTTTTTGTGGTGATGTATTCGATCTCATCAGTGAACAGTATGAAATATGAATCCTTGTCGCATGCCTTGGAGGAAGCCTTTGAAGCGCCTGAAAAAAAGCCCAAAACAGTGATACAGCCGATTGAAATGGAGCATGAGCCGACTGTTTTTCAACCGATACAATTAGATACCCCGACAACTCACGAAGAATCATTGAAAAGCAGGCAGTTAAGCGAAGAAATCCTGCGCGAACAAAAGAAACTGGGCGGCGTTTCTGATAATTTGGAATTGATTCTGGAAAATTATATCGAAGAGAAATTAGTGGCGGTCAAAAAACATGATTTTTGGATAGAGTTGGAAATGAATAGCGAATTGCTGTTTCAAAGCGGCGAGGCCGAGCTTTCCCGGAAAGCGATTCCGGTATTGAAAAAAGTCGCCGAAGTGATTCGGGAAATTCCCAATGTAGTGAATATTGAAGGGCATACCGATAATGTGCCTATTGATACGGTGGAATTTCCATCCAACTGGGATTTGGCTTCCGCCAGAGCGACCAGCGTAGTCAGGGAGCTGGTCAATAACAATATTGAATCTTCAAGATTATCGGCGGTGGGGTATGGAGAATTTCACCCGATTGCCGATAATAATACCAGAGAAGGGCGGTTTGAAAATCGTCGGGTGGTGTTGGTGTTGATGTCTCAAGCTTTTGCTCGTTATGGCATGAATGATGAAGAACGGGCTAAAATGTTAAATTTTGAACGTCAGCCGGATCGTTCAGCGAGCAATGCCGCCATACCCTGAGCTGGAGAGATTATGAAAATTTGGGCCATATCAAATCAAAAGGGAGGCGTTGGTAAAACGACAACCGTGGTGACTTTGGGCGGTTTGTTGAATAACTGGGGATTTAGAGTATTATTGGTCGATTTGGATCCGCACGGTTCATTAAGCAGTTATTTCGGTTTGAATCCGGATGAGCTTGATAAAAGCGTTTATAATCTTTTTCATAACGCCAGTCAAAAAAAAACGGTTGCGCCGGAAACCTATATTGTTAAAACCCGATTTGACGGCTTATCGGTTTTACCCGCATCTACTGCTATCGCCACCTTGGATAGACAAGTTGCGGCGATCGGCGGGATGGGCCTGGTGGTTTCTTCGGCATTGAAAAAAGTGGCGGATCAGTATGATTATGTGTTGATAGACAGTCCGCCTATGTTGGGCGTGTTAATGATTAATGCTTTGGCGGCTTGTGATCAGTTGATCATGCCCGTGTTATCGGAATTTTTGGCGATTAAAGGCTTGGAGCGGATGCTGCGCACCATTGATATGGTTTATCACGCGCGCAAGACTAAACCGCGTTGCACTATTGTTCCGACCATGTTTGACAAAAGAACCAAAGCGGCCAGGGATAGCATGTTATCGCTGAGGACTCAGTATCAAGGTTTAGTTTGGGATTCATTTATTCCGGTGGATACTAAAGTCAGAGAGGCGAGTTTGGCGGGAACGCCGTTATCCTTGTTTGTTAAAAAGTCTAAAGCGGTTGATGCTTATGCGGAATTGCTGGAGGTTTTATTGCATGAAAACCAGCGTCTGCAAACGCAACAATCCGCTTTAAGCTCATGAGCAAAAAAACCGAGCAACAGGTAATACAACAAGATTTAGCTTTAGACAGCTACTTACAAACCTTATTGGCCGAAATTCCGAGTGAGGAAGCGCCGGTTGAGTTAAAGGTCAAAGAAAAACCGGCGCTTGATCTTAAAAAAAGCGTTGTAAAAAAAACTCAGCCAAAGTCTTCTCAAGTTGATGTTAAGCCAAAGGAAATAATCGAAGTTCAAGCGCAGGCTGAGGAAAAGCCGCTTGAGCTTGCTGAACTGGTCGCCGCACAGCAGTCTTTGGCGGTTATGCCCGACTGGGCGCAGCAAGAGTTTCACGCTTTATTTTTTAAAGTTGATCAATTGATTTTGGCGACGCCGCTGACGGAGTTGTTGAGAATGGTTAAATTAACGCATCAGCGACCGACCTCTATTCCCGGCCAGCCTTCATGGTTTATCGGCTTGTTGGATGATCATGAAAACCGGATAGGTTTATTGGATACCGGTCAGCTCATTCAGGGTAAAAAAGAAGCGCCCTGCAAAAAACCGGAAAGCGTTTTGATTACCGCCGACGGCAAATGGGGTTTGGCCTGTGATGGCATTATTTCAATTAATAAATTAAAGCCGGAAGCCGTTCGTTGGCGCACTCAGCGCGATAAAAGGCCTTGGTTGATCGGCACTGTTATTGATGAATTGACGGCGGTTGTTGATGTTCGTCAATTAGTGCCGCATAGAAAAGCCGGTTCTTAGGAACGGGAATGAAATAAGTTCGTTAATAGAATCTAAAAAATTGGCTAAACTAATAAGTTAACCCAGCCCTCAAAAAATTGAAAAGCAAGCATTAAAAAGTTATAGCGCTACAGCGATAAAGCCGGGTAAAGACTTTGATTATAGAAATTACGGATATGAAAAATGAGCGACGATAACAAGCAAAATGACCCGATAATGCAATGGGTTACATTCAGTCTCGGCGATGAAAAGTACGGCATTAACGTGATGCAGGTACAGGAAGTTTTACGTATTACGGAAATAGCGCCGGTGCCCGGCGCGCCGCCTTATGTGCTCGGCATTATTAACCTCAGAGGCAATGTGGTGACAGTGATTGACACTCGTAATCGTTTCGGCTTAATGTCGAAAGATACTGATGACTCCTCGCGCATTGTGATTATTGAAACGGAAAATCATATTATCGGCATATTAGTGGATAGCGTTGCCGAAGTTGTTGAATTAAGTGTCTCGGAAATTGAAACCGCTCCAAATGTCGGCAATGAAGAAAGCTCAAAGTATATTCAAGGCGTCACCAGCCGTAATAATGAATTACTGATTTTAGTTGATTTAAACAAATTTTTGAGTGATGATGAGATGTCTGAGCTGGAGATGTTTTAAATGATCTAACATTATCGGGAGGCTTAGGGCCATGGCTGAAATTGATTCTATAGGCGGTATGCGGCCGGTGACGAAAATTCGTTCGGTTGATAAGGATGAGCAAGCTCCCGAACAAGAGTCTAAGCAGCAGGATGCGGAAAAGCAGCAAGCTGATCAAGATAATGATGATGGCGTTCAGCATATTGATGAAATAATTTGAGACGGGTAAGTATACTTCGCGCGAAGTATAATGCAGGATTTCATTACCGAAACGCCTAATCAGGCTAAACTTCCAGGATGAACGAGATTCTTTTAACAAGTATATTATTGGCCTTAATCGTCATTACTGTCATATTAATCAAACTTTTGATTAATTATGCTCGATTAGCTCAATCTTATAAAGCTCTGGAAGAGACCATGCAAAGAAACAATGAAGATATTGCAGGTCTATCGGCCGCCGGCGTTAAAGTTGACGAGCGGCTGAATGAAATTTATCAAAACCAGCAGCATTTTAATGTGAAACTGTCGCAAGTAGAGGAAATGTCCGCTAATGTCGGCGGCGCAACACAGGCCAACCACAAAATTATTCAGCGTATTAATCAAGGCGCGGGGGTGGAAGAGTTAATGGTTGAGTGCGGTGTGACTCGAGACGAGGCGGAGTTATTTCTTAAAATGCACCGCTCCGAGTAATTGGCGAAAAAAATATACATCCTTGTATACAACAACAACCCTGTTTAGGAGCTACTTCATGGAACTTCAACATTTGTTAAATCTATAGACTTGCGTAGCGCCATAGATCTCACTGTTAGATTGCGCTATCGACAATACGACCGTTAGCGTTTGAGGAGGGGGTTAAAAACCCTACGCCTTTGGCTTTTGTTGTCGGTAACGCAAAACATTAAATAGCAAAGGGGAGCTGAGTCCTGTTTGCTAACCACAAAACTCAATATCATTGAGTCAGTTTTGTTTCTAATAAGCACCTTGTGTGCCAACCTTTTTATTTGTTCCTGGGTATTTATTTTTCTTAAATATCAGAGGACTATGGCATTTTTGCTTTTTTTGGGAAATGCGGTGCGAAAAATTATTCGGTTCTTAAAGTGTTTTGTTCTGTTCTGGTGCTTTTTGATAGGCTGGTGCGCCAAGTTGGTGCTTTTGGCTTTGCTTGTGTTGCTTACATGCGAAGACAGTCAGCACGATTGTTTTAGCGGATGTTGAATATTGATTGGTATAATTCTTGTTTGTATTGGGACGTAAATTTTTAAACTTAACTTTTTACCTGGGATGGGAAACTTCATGTTAGCAACGAAACGCTACGAATATTTATCCATAGAGCGCATTGAATATCATCACACTTTAACTAATCATCGAGATCTGGATACAGGCAAGGTCGCGCATCTGGAAAGAGATATTTTAACGAATGGCTTATTTGAGCCTCTGGTGGTTTGGGAACGCAATACTAATGAATATTATCTGGTCGGCGGTTTTCATCGGATGGAAGCGATACAAGGCATTCGTCGCTCTCATCCAGGCTATTTCGACCAAGTGGACGTGCGAGTCGTTACCGGCGATGCGGACGAAATTAAAGCGTTAAATTTAAAACTTAATTCGGACAGGGTTGACACCAAGATTGTTGATTATTTCCAAACGGTGCTCTATTTAAATAACGCCAACTGGGATAAACAGCGGATTGCTGAATTCTTTGATAAGAGCGTTAGTTGGATTGATGATATTATCCGCTTCGCACCGCTGACTACGGAAGAAATGCGCGACAAGCTGAGCAGTGGCGAGATTTCCTGGACGCGAGCCAAAGAAATTCTACGAAAAAGTTTGCAAGCCCCCGCAGGCGATGAGAAAGAGCTTATTCAAGCGGCTTTGGCGCAGCCGAACAAGCCAAAAGCCAAGCCCTTGCCTATGCACTCGACGATAAAACGTTTGACGAAAAATCTGGATCATCAGCCGGAGCGTACTTTTACTGTAAACACTCAGGATCTACATGCCTTATTAGTGACATTGCGCGGTAAAGATGTGGAGCCGGAAGTGTTAGAAAGAACCCGGAATGCTTTTCCGGTGTTGTGGGAGGATGATAAATAAGGTTGCAGAATTTTGTTCTAAGCTGAATTCTAAAAAGGTTTCACCTTAGGAGCAATAACGTCCGCAGTCCACTCATCCATCCAGCGGTCATTTTTATCCCGAAATGCGCCGGAATAGAAAGCGGGTTTTAATAACGGGTCATCTTTGGAAGCTGTATCGACTGAAAGGAGAAGCGAGTCGTCGTTAGGATAAAAGCCGTTGAGTTTCGGGTCAGTAGTACTGTTGCCGGGCATGGCGGTGACAAAATCAGCAATGCTGAATAGCAGGTTGTCGTGTTCGAAAAAATTTTGCTCGCAGTCAAAAAAGGTATGGGAGATGCGTAGGTTATCGCGCAAAGCGTCGGGAAAAGGCGTTTTTGAATCCTGGTTATGATCTGCTTTTAAGCAATAACCGGGAAAACCTGAAAAAACCGAATTGCTTAAGTAAAGTCTTGTTCCGGTTTTTAGCCTGATGCCGTCAAAATTTTCAGGGCCGCCCAAAGCGGTGATATTGGCTAAAACAGGTTGGCTTGAAAGTGTGTCAGCGGGATCCGGGTTAAGTGAGTGTCTGTATGCGCTGCCTTCTATCCCGTCTGCACCATATTCTCCTGGTTTGATGACCATGAATTGAGCCTTCCCGTTCCATCCAGCGGACCATCTTAAACCTGCGTCTCCAAATTCAGTCATCACAATGTGTTGTAATTGCACCGTTCCACCCGCAATGTGGCTGGCGTGGTAAGCTGCATGATCTATGTGTATGAAATCGATCAAAGTGTCTCTGCCGACGCCTTGTAAATCTAATCCGTTGAAGGTTAGGCCTTGAGCAGGGCGTAATACCTGACCGCTGTATTTAATGTGTAGGTATTTGAGGGCGCCGCTATTATCATTTGGATCTGTGCCGCCGACGGATTCTGTCGCAAGCGCCTCATGATATGATTCGCAGGGTTGGCTGTTATTAAGACAATCATAAAGAGGCGCGTTGCCTGCGATGCTGAGTCCAATCCATTCGCCTGCCATTTGTTCCTGTTTTCCGGTCATGATAATAGGCTGGTTCGGCGTACCTGTCGCCTGAATTTTAGAGCCGCGGCGAATATACAGCCCGCCCATTTGTTCACCGACAATTCGGGTTCCGGGATTAATGGTTAATGTTGCGGAATCCATATTATCGCCTCCAATAAAGACGATTCCGTCTAAAACCCATAGGGTGTTCGCCGTTAAGGTAATGTCCTGCTTAATTTCTCCGCTCAGAATACAGCTCCCGCTTGTTTCGCCCGTTTGTGAGAATGCCGGGCAAGCGCTAAATAATGTTGGGCTGATGTGTTCGATCATGAATGTTAAAGGAGCGATGCCGGGAATAACGCGCAATTTGACATAAAATTCTTCGCCGCTTGCTTTATGTTGAATGACGGGAATATGTGTCAGTCCCAAATCAATGTCAAAGGTCACGGCTGGTTCTGCGGAGTTTTTGGCGACGCCTGCGCTTATAAGTTCTACTGTATTGTCAGGCTTTAACCGCAACTGTGCTTGCACCAGTGTCGAGTCTGTTCCTTGGCGGAGATCGACCCGCGGTAAATCAATTAGACCGGTAGCCGGGTCGAACTGACCAGTGGCGGCGGCGACTGGAAAATGGAGCGTCATTAGTAAGACTGAAAGAGCCGTAAAGGCTAATGGCGTTGGGTTGTCATTGCGCATAAAGTAAAGTATCCCGTTTCTAAGAAATATCTGTCCTGATTTTTGGGATAATGTAGAGGTGATTTATGACAATCTTGTGACCGCGCGAAGTCTAACAGATTGCAATAGAACGCAGGCGGGTTTATTCAATATATTCAAATACTTTAATCACCCGTTTAACGCCGTCTTCTCGGCGAGCGATTTCGCCGGCGATATTGCCTTCGTTTCTATGCACCAGGCCCATTAAATAAACAATGCTGTTTTCAGTGACAACCTTGACCCGGGTGGCGTCGAAGCCTGGGATGTTACGGACTTCGCTTAACGAGGCTTTGATCATGGTGGTAATCAATGCGTCATTGGAGCGACTGGTTAAGCTGCTGGGCGGCGCGATCAGCATTTCATTCTGGATCAGTTTGACGTGTTTGATGGCGCGGATGATAGCGACAATTTTATTGCGTAATTCAGGCGTGGGCGCTTCACCAGTGAGCAACACCTTGCCGTTGTAAGCGGTGACATTAAAATGACAGCTTCGCGTGGTTTCATCCGCATTCAGAGCGATGCTTGCATTGAGCTCTATGGCCTCATCTTTTAATTGTATTTCGCTGATGCGGCGGTCATGAAAAAAAGATAGGCCGGATATTTCCGCGCTGCTGTTGGCGAGGAAAGCGCAGCCGTTGGCGCTTAATAATAGGCATAAGATAATTGCTATTCTATCCATTTTAGCCGCCGAACAATTGATGGTCGATCAAATCGCAGAAACAGTGTGAAACCAGTAAGTGGGTCTCCTGAATGCGGGCGGTTGAATCGGCCGGAACCCGGATTTCGATGTCGGTCTCGTTTAAAACATTGGCGACAATGCCGCCGTTTTTCCCGGTTAAGGCGATCACCGGCATATTTTTCTCGTGGGCGACATTGATGGCTTTGATCACATTGCTGGAATTGCCGCTGGTGCTGTAAACCAACAAAACATCGCCGGGTTGACCCAATGCTCTGATCTGTTTGGCAAAAACTTCATCAAAATGGTAGTCGTTGGCGATAGAGGTCAGCGTGGAGGTATCTGTGCTGAGGGCGATGGCGGGCAAGGCGGGTCTTTCCCGCTCAAAGCGATTCAGCATTTCCGATGAGAAATGTTGGGCGTCGCCCGCTGAGCCGCCGTTGCCGCAGCTTAAAATTTTGTGATCGTTAATGAGTGCTTCAACCATCACTTGCGAGGCGGTTTCGATGAAAGGACCGAGAATTTCCAGAGCCGCTTGTTTGGTTTGTATGCTGTCGGTAAAATGTTGAAAAATTCTATCTTGTAGACTCATAATTCAATTCAGTTGAAAGGCGTTTTTGATCCAGTTTAGAGGATTGTTTTCAGTCATGGCAATGACGTCGAAACGGATTGGGGCATTGGTTTTATGGTTGATTAAATAATGTTGCGCGGCGGCGATAATGCGCGCTTGCTTGCTGCGATTAATGCTTTCCAGCGCACCGCCGAACTGTTGATTTTTTCGATAACGCACTTCTACGATGACTAATGCTGTTTGATCTTGCATAATTAAATCCAGCTCACCGTATTTGCAGCGATAGTTTTGGGTAATCAGTTTTAATCCTTGTTGTTGCAAGTATTTTAATGCCTTCTGCTCCGCCGCTTCGCCTTTTAGCAGATGAAAGGCGCGCAGCTTATTCAGCGCCATAGTATTCCGGATATTGGTCTAGCGGGTTTTCATCATATTCGGCATTTAAGGTTGCGCCATCTGTGCTGTTGATATAGCCCTGAAAGGTTGGGTGGCCTTCCTTGAACACGGCGCTGACCAATTGTCGGGTAATCCGGTTTTCAGCATTGACGGACAGTATTCCTGTCGCGCCTTGAAATGGTTTTTCCACCAGCGCGCCCAAATAAGGATTAAGCTGATAAGCGTCTATGCCAAGCGCCATCAATCTGATGTGTTTGCGAGGATAATTGCGCCATTGCTGTTGCAGGTTTTGTAAGCTGAGTTCACCCTGATAGGCTTCTGAAAACAGCCATGGAATATCGCTGAAGGCGATTTTATTCAAATCAATGTCTTTGCCGCGATTGCCGACGCCGTTATAGATTTTTGATGTTGCGTAAACCGGCAGATCCAGCGCTTGGTAAAAGTGTAATTGCGGATTCAGCGAGCGGGCGACTGTTGGCGTTGCGCTCAATAAAATGATATCCACGTCATGGCGTCTGCGAGGGGTGAATTCAATGCGCCTGTTTAACACTTTTCTTAATCTTTGATAACGCTGTTTACTATGATCCAGATTGAGCATATTGTTGATCGGCGCAACAAAATCGTGTTGTTTAGGGTCGTAAAATTGTTGTCCTAACACTGTGCCGCCGGTTTGTTCCCAGGCTGCGCTCAGGTATTCCGCAATGCGTTTGCCATACCGAGTTTCAGGAGCCATGATTAAGGCTTTATGATGGCCGTCGGCGGCGGCTTTAGCGGCAATTTGACGGGCGTCATCCAAAGGACTCAAGCCGAATTGATATAAATTGGTGATGCTGAGGTTTTCGATATGGTTTAAGGCCAAAACCGGTATGCCGAGTTCCTTGTTTTTCGCTAATTCCACAATTTTGCTTTTAATCAGCGGCCCGATAATAAGTTCTGCGCCATGGTTGACGGCTTGATCATAGAGACTGACGATATTAGCGGCGCTGCTGTCGTAAAAGCGCAGAGGGACTTGCTGCGCACTGTTTTGATGATAGGCTGCCATAATGCCGTCTTTGATGATTTGAGCGGCTTGCGCAAATGCGCCGGATTTAGGCAAGAAAACAGCGATGGATTTTGGCGCTTGATAAGCTTGTTGCTGAGCCGGTAAAAAATCATTTAGAAAATCGGTGTTGGCGGGATGGTTGGGAAATTGTTTTTGCCAAGCGCTGAATTGTTGATTAAAAGCGCCAACGCGGGTAGTCTTTTGTTTTAAAATGTTGGCTATCGCCATCCAGCCGCCTAAAATGTCCGGCGCCGGTTGTTGGTTGAGGATTAATGTTTGGCGCGGCAATAGCATTAAGGCTTCCAGGATGGCTTGGTTATTGCTGGAGAGACTGCTGTCCGTGTTTAAATAGGGGTGTAATTTTATGCGCGCTTTGGCGGCGGCCAAGGGGTTGCCGGTGAGCGAGTGGGCAAACGCCAATGCCTGGTAGTAATGGCGTTGTTTGCTGTTGTTCAGTTGTCCTGAGACGACCAGCATCAGGCGGTCTAAAGCGCGTTCCGCATTGCCGATATTGAGGTTGAGTTGGGCGTAAAGCAGATTTAATTGACTGCGTAAAGTCGGCGAAAGTTTGGCGGAATTGATTTTATCCAAATAGCGTTTGGCTTTAGCGTTATCACCGCTTTGCATAATCGCTTCGGCGGCTAATAAACGGTATTGGTTTTGATAGCCGAGTTGCGAGTTCGCCAAATTTTGATAAAGCCTGGCCGCTTGTTCCGGTTGCCCTTGTTCCAAGAAACGTTGCGCTTCGCGGGCTTTGTCAAATTGAGCATAATCCGGTTGTTTATCAGGCGTAGTGGAGCATGCTGTAATCAGGGCGAGCAGCGGAAAAAACCATAGGGCGGTAGAATACTTCATAAGCATGCGAAGGTTATTATCAAATTGTTTAATCGTGGGAGACTTTAATTAATGTCGGGTCAATTATACGTGGTTGCAACGCCAATAGGTAATTTAGCGGATTTTAGCTACCGCGCTGTGGATATTTTACAACAAGTAGACTTGATTGCGGCGGAAGATACTCGGCATGTAAAAATGCTATTGCAACATTACGGCATCACTAATCAATTGCAATCGTTGCATCAGCATAATGAAGAAAAAGCGGCGCCGGAGTTGGTGGAAAAAATGTTAAACGGCGCTACGGTGGCATTGGTTTCCGATGCCGGTACGCCCTTGCTCAGCGATCCGGGAATGCCGTTGGTGCGCTTGGCGCGGGAAAAAGGCGTGAAAGTTTCGCCGATTCCCGGCGCTTGCGCTTTGATTGCGGCATTATCCGCTGCTGGGCTGCCGGTTTCGCGATTTGAGTTTGAAGGCTTTTTGCCGCGCAATGCTGCCTCAAGAAGGGCTTTTTTACAAGAAAAACAGGCTTCCCCTAGTACTTGGGTGTTTTATGAATCCAGTCATCGGATTCAATATACCTTGGAAGATATGTCGGCAATTTATCCGCCTGACCGGGAAATTGTGATTGCCAGGGAAGTGACTAAGTTACATGAAACCATCGTTAAAGCGCCGTTGGCTGAAATTGTTGATCAGGTAGCCAATGACGCCAATATGCGTAAAGGTGAGTTCGTGGTAATTGTCGCCGGGGCTAAAATCGAAAAAGGAACCAATTCTTTGAGTAGCGAAGAAGAAAGGGTGCTGAAATTGTTGATGGCGCAATGTTCGACCAAGACGGCGGTGGCTTTGGCGGCGGAAATTACCGGGCAACGGAAAAAACTGGTTTATCAATGTGCTTTGGCGATGAGGAGCGATGAATAAGGCATATGGTTTTTTCTGTGCCTTGTTTTAGGCCTTGTTCAATACCTGCATTTCGATAATGACCAGACTATCATCCTCTAGTCGCGCCTTAACATCAACAAAGCTGTCTTTCATGCCCTTGATCATTGGGATATTATAAGGATCGACTATTTCCAGGCTTTTTATTTTTAGATCATCATTAAAGCGGATGATGGCATTTAAAAAACTGATCAAAATATCATGACTCTGCTCACTGCCAAAAACCTTCTTAAACGCATAATCAGTTTTAACATCTAAAAATTTCACAATAGTCTCCACAGGCTATTTAACGGATTCTATTATATGTTAAATTAAATTGTATCTGCATGCTTGGAACGCTACCCAACTTTTTAAATCATTTAAAATTGGCGGCGCACTAGTGTATAATCCGCTCTTCGAGTTGGCCGAGCAGTCGCTGTTTTGCATCGCAAAATGGAGGAAAGTCCGGGCTCCGAAGGGCAGGGTGCCAGGTAACGCCTGGGAGACGCGAGTCTACGGAAAGTGCCGCAGAAAATATACCGCCCAGCCCCTGAAACTTGTTTTCAGGGGCTGGGTAAGGGTGAAAAGGTGTCGGTAAGAGCGCACCGCGCTGTTGGCAACAGCAGTGGCAGGGTAAACCCCACCCGGAGCAAGATCAAATAGAGGAGCATACGTACGGCCCGTGCGGCTCCTGGGTAGATTGCTTGAGCTGCAGAGTGATCTGCGGCCCAGATGAATGACTGTTCACGACAGAACCCGGCTTACAGGCCAACTCTACTTTTTCTTTATACTTCGCGAGTCCGCGCGAAGTATACCTTGTCTTGGCAGCTCCGCTATAAGGTGCGCAATGCGCACCCTACAAGCAGTCAAATAATGAGCATATAGGGTTGCTTAGAACGCCCATTGACCGCGAATTTGAATTAATCCCGGTTCTTCGCCGTCATGTGCGCCGCCGTCTACATCCAGAACCTTGACATAATTTCCTGAAAACCGCAGGGTGGAAACCGGGAACCAGTTGATGCCGACTGCAAAAGCTTGGGCTTCGCCGCCATTAATATCTTTATCCGTTAAGTCCAAGGTGCTGTAGCGCGCTGCAATTTGCCAAGCGCCATAGCCGCCGTTATTTCCAAACGCGTTTTTAGGCTTTATCCCGGAGAATTTCCCTTTTTTATATTTGCGTGATTCGCCGGTGATAAAGTAACCGGCTTGTACATACCAGCCGTCGAATTCTAAATCTTCTAGGCTTTCTCTTTCAACTTGGGTCCACAAGTATTCGCTTTGGAATGAGAAAGGGCCATGCACCGCAGCTAATTCAGCGCCTAATTTCAGCAGTTGATTTACGCCTGTAATCGTGCCGGTGTCAACAGTATTGACGCCGGAGATATTGGTTTCAGCCTGTTGTTTGAAGCGGACAGATTCGGAATCGCCCTTATTGCGGTAATTGGCGGCGATGCCGACATGAATGAGCTTGGTTTTTTCATTGATTGGCGCCAAAGTAAGACGACCGCCTGCGCCCCAGCCATGGTCTTTGCCGTCATTTTTTGCGGTTATTTTATTACCGAAAAGGCCTACTGCCGCAGTCCAGTGTTTATGGGCGCTGCTGACCATAAAGCCAAGATGGCGATCAGCGGCAAAAGCGCTTGGCATGGCGCGTTCCATAAACGTGGTGTGTTTGCTGCTGGTTTGTTCCTGCAGTAAAAAGGGATCTTTGAAGTGGCCGCCGGTCAATGAAATGTGTTCTAAGCCGTTATAACTCAGATAGGCGTCTTTGATGCCCGCTTTCCCAGTGCTGGTGAAATCGTATTGTAGCTTGTATCCCCAGTCATAAAACATATTGCCGGAGATATAGAGGCGAGCGCGACGAATTTTGCTGCCGTTGCCCATTTCGCTGCTGTCTTCGTTATACCACGCTGCATCAGCCTGAACGCGGCCACCGATTTTGGCGCTGAATTGGCCGTCTGAAGTTTTTGCTTGCAGGCCGCCTTTGTTCAGTTTTAATTTGATCGTGTCAGCTTCTTTTTCGGCTACTTTTTGTGCGAGTTGCTCTTGTTGTGCTGCGCCGCTTTTTATTTCATCCAGCAAGCGTTGATATTGTTCATCGCTCACAGTGCCGTTGGCGTGCAGCATTTTGATCAGGGTCAGCAGCTCAGATCCAGCTTGGGCGGGAGGTGAAAGGAAAAATAAGAGTAATAAAAAAATACGAAATTTCATGCTGGCGCTCCTTAATAATTGTAAAAAGGATTTTAGTCGAAATTAATTTTTTTGCTTTGTTTTGGGTCTTTTTCCAATTTCCCAAACTTCGTTTGGGAATAAGTGAATACTTTCACAATTATCTGCGTTTCGGCAATAACGTAAATGAATATGATTGGAGGAGGGTAAGTTTGGAAGCGTCGGATGTTTTAAGTCCGGCCGGGAAGGCAGTTGTTGATTAGCTTTCCGATTTGGGGTCGCGATTCAATAGATTAATGACCGCTTGTTTAGGCGCTAAGTCTTCATATAAAACTTTATAGGTTTGTTCGACAATCGGCATTTCTATCGACAGTTTTTGAGCCAATAAATAGGTCTCGCGTGCGGCGGAAATTCCTTCAACTTCCTGGTCGATTTCGGTCAAAGCGTGTTGACGGCTTTTTCCCTCGCCGATGGCTAAACCCAGGCGGCGGTTGCGAGATTGGTTATCGGTACAGGTTAGTATTAAGTCGCCCAGTCCGGCAAGCCCCATAAATGTATCTGTTTGGCCGCCTAACTTTTGGCCTAACAGCATAATTTCATGTAGGCCGCGGGTGATTAAGGCGGCGCGGGTGTTGGCGCCGAATCCCAGCCCGTCTGCAATACCGGCGGCGATAGCCAGTATATTTTTAACGGCTCCGCCTACTTGTACGCCGATGATGTCGGAGCTGCTATAGGTTCTAAACCGCTGATTGTGAAATATGCCGGTTAACTCAGTGGTGAGCGATGGCGAGGATGAGGCAATTGTGATGGCGGTGGGCAAATCGGCGGCGACTTCCTTGGCGAAGGTCGGGCCGGATAAAACAGCCGTCGGACGCTGCTTCCCTAGTGTGCTTTCCACCACGGTATGGAGCAGAGAGCCGTCTTCCGGATTAAAACCTTTGGTGGCCCAGGTAATTCGGGCATCTGGGGCTAAATGAGGTTGTATTTTTTCCAGCGTTTCTTTAAATGCGTGGCTGGGCACAGAAATAAGGATCAAGGGGCTAAATTTAACCGCTTCAACAATGTCGGTGCTTGTGTCCAGCAGATCCGGGAATGAATGGCCCGGCAGATAACGGCGGTTTTCGCGTTGGGTCGCCATTTGCTGAATTTGCAGCGGATCATGTCCCCATAATAAGGTTTGACAATGATTGCGGGTTGCCTGAATAGCGAGCGCCGTGCCCCAAGAGCCGGCGCCTAATACGCAAATTTTACCGCTCATTCAATCAGTTTAATTTTTCCGGCGATTCTGCTGCGCCCTGTTGTTGGGCTTGTTGCAAATGTTGCTGATAAAGCGCATCGAAATTAACCGGCGCTAATAATAATTGCGGGAAGCCGCCTTTGTTAACCAGGTCGGAAACAACTTCACGGGCATAAGGGAATAATATGTTCGGGCAAAAGCTGCCCATCATGGCGCCGGTTTCCTGATCGCTAAATCCGTTCAAAGTGAAAATCCCGGCTTGGGTCACTTCAACCAGATAAGCGGTGGTGTCCTCGGTTTTTACGGTAACCGTAGTTGTTAAGGTCACTTCAAATAAGTTGTCTTCCAGAGCTTGCGCATTCGTGCTCAGGTTGAAATCAACTTTTGGCTCCCATTTGGATGTGAAAATCTTCGGTGAGTTAGGCGTTTCAAAAGAAATGTCCTTGGTGTAAATTTTTTGAATAGCAAACTGCTTTTCTTCCGGTGTTTGTGATTCTGCCATTTTGAATATATGAGTGTGTTGAAAGGGTGGTTAAGATTTGTTTTTGCTACTGATCTTCATCGGCAGTTTGCTGTCTTCCCAAGACTGCATGCCGCCGCTGATGTTGAAAACGGTTTCAAAGCCTTCTTTGATTAATGTCTTGCAGGCCGGAGTCGCGCGCGTACCGCTTTGGCAGACGACAATGAGAGTGTTTTTTTTGTATTTGGCTAGTGTGCCGATTTGCTCTTCCAGTTTACCTAAGGGCAGGTTTATCGCATCTTCGATATGGCCTTTAACGAATTCATGAGGTTCTCTAACATCAACAATTTTGGTGTCGTTGCTGTTCATTTTGGTGACCGCCATGAGTGGTGAGAGACTGGAAAACTTGCCGAACGCGCTTTCGACAAAGTCTTGAATCAGCAAAAAAGTGACGACAACGAGAGCGATAACCAAAAGATAATGATTGGTGGCGAATTCTATATATTGTTCCATAAAGCTTTGGGAATTGGTTGAGATTAATATCAGGTGTTAACAATTGCTGCAAAAAACTTCCCGCATCATGCGGATCAGTTGCAGCATGCGTTCGTCATCAATGTAATAGTAAACGCGGTTGGCTTCTTTTTTGTAGCCTAAAATATCTTTTTCTCTGAGTATGGCCAAATGTTGTGAAATATTGCTTTGGCTGGTGCCGACTTGTTCAACAATATCTTGTACGCTGATGGACTCGCTGCCGAGGACGCATAAAATCTTCAGTCGCAACGGGTGTGACATGGCTTTTAAACAGCGCGCCGCGCGATTGATATCTGCATCATTGTACAGGATGGGGTCTTCTTGTTTTTCTACCATACGGAGAGGGTGTTGTTGCCAAATTCAATTGGTCATTATTGCATTTGCGCCATTTTTGTGGTTTTTTAGCCGACCCTTTAAAAGAAGGGGCAATGACACTATAACCTACTATTATACTTGTGTATTGTTATAATAGCTTTTTTAATCCTTTCATATTACCGAACAAAATGAAAAGCAGCCAAATATATCAGGTAATAGCTATTAGTTCAATTGTTATTAAATAGCTTTTCAATATGTTAGGCGGCGTCAAAATGGGCGGCGTTGTCTGTGACCGATAGCTAAAGCATCGCTCACGATTTTCGGATTTGTTTAATATTTAATTTTTGGAGTTTATAGAAATGGTAACTCGACCGAAACCTTTAGTTTTGTTGATTCTGGACGGCTTTGGCAACAGATCGGAGCAGGAAAATAACGCGATTGCAATGGCTAAAACTCCTTTTTGGGATGAATTAATTCAAAAAAACCCGGTTACAGAATTGGATTGTTCCGGCGAAGTTGTTGGTTTGCCTGATCTGCAAATGGGTAATTCAGAAGTAGGGCATTTACATATCGGTAGCGGACGTTTGATTCGTCAAGACTTCTCTCGCGTCAATCAAGCGATTGTTGACGGCAGTTTTTTTGAAAACCCGGCTTTATCAGAAGCGGTTGAAAAAGCTAAAGAGGCTGATAAAGCCTTGCATATTATGTGCTTGCTGTCGCCGGGCGGCGTTCACAGTCACCAGCAGCAAGTGTTGGCGATGATGGAAATGGCGGTGAAAAAAGGGCTGAAAAAAGTTTATTTGCATGGTTTTCTGGATGGACGCGATGTGCCGCCCAAAAGCGCGGAGTCATCTATTAAATTAGTAGAAGATAAGTTTGCTGAATTAGGCGCAGGCCGGATAGCTTCGTTAACCGGTCGCTTTTATGCGATGGATAGAGACAAACGTTGGGAAAGAGTTGAGTTGGCGCATAAATTATTGGCCAAAGGCGAAACCGATTATCGCTATAATTCCGGCCAAGAAGCTTTAGCGGCTGCCTATCAGCGCGATGAAACCGATGAGTTTGTTTGTCCTAGCGCCGTGTTGGATGAAAACGGCCAAGTGATTAGTATAGACCCGGATGATTCAGTGGTGTTTATGAATTTTCGCGCCGACAGAGCGCGTGAAATTTCTTGCGCATTGACTGACCCTGCTTTCGATGGTTTTGAACGCGGATGTGAGCCGCACCGAGGCAGTTATGTAACCTTGACCGAGTACCATCAGGATTTTCCTTATCCGGTTGCGTTTCCTGCGGAAGAAGTGAAAAACGGCATCGGCGAAGTGTTGGCGAATTTGGGAATGACGCAATTGCGCTTGGCGGAAACTGAAAAATACGCGCACGTTACTTTCTTTTTAAATGGCGGTCAGGATGCGCCTTTTGCTGGGGAAGAGCGTATTTTAGTGCCTTCTCCAAAGGTGAAAACCTATGATATGCAGCCCGAAATGAGTGCGCCTGAAGTGACGGGGCATATGGTGGAAGCCATAGAAAGCGGCAAATATGATGTGATTATTTGTAATTACGCCAACTGCGATATGGTCGGTCACACCGGCCATTTAGACGCGGCGATTACCGCAGTGGAAACCATTGACCAATCGTTGCAGCGTGTGGTGACGGCATTGCAGGCGGCTGGCGGACAAATGTTGGTGACTGCGGATCATGGCAATATCGAATATATGACTAATGACAAAACCGGCCAGCCGCATACCGCGCATACCACCAATAAAGTGCCTTTAGTGCATGTCGGCGGCGGTGCGCAATTATCGGAAGGCGGCAATTTATCTGATTTGGCGCCAACTATGTTGGCCATTTTAGGTGTGGAGCAACCCGTAGAAATGACCGGGCGTTCGTTGATTGCCGCATAGTATGAAAGAAAAATTGTACAGCGTTAGTTTTTCATGGTTATGGCGGTCATAAGCGATTAATGAAGAATGCGTGTTGTACGGTTGGCTTAGCTTGGTTTTTTTTGCTTTGTCCGTTGCTTGCCAACGGACAAACGCTGCAAAAAACGGAAAAAGAGCTTAAGCAACTGCAAGCTGAAATTAATAATGCGGATCGCCGGGTCAAAGACTTAAAAAAAACCAAGCAAGAAATTCATTTTCAATTAAGGCGGCAGGAAATAGAATATGGAAGGTTAGCGAAAAATGTTAAGGATTTGGAATCAGATGTCGCCGAGCTGAAAAACGTTTTAAAACGGCTGCGTATTCGTCGTGAAGCGATTAAAAAGTCAATGTTTGAGCATCGCGAGGAATTGGTTAAATTGCTTAAGGCGGCCTATATGAATGGACGTTACGAGCAAGTCAAGTTGTTTTTAAACCAACAAGATCCGGCGCTTTCCAGTCGAATTTTGAAATACTATGACTATTTCAATAAAGCGCGGATGGAAAAGTTGAACGCTATTCAGCGGGATCTGGATGATTTGCTTCAATTGCAACAACATTCCGAACAAAGGCGTCAGCAATTGGCTTTGGCGCTGGAGGATGCGAAACATGAACAAACGGCTTTAGCAGCGGTCAGATTAAAACGGCAAAACTTATTAAAGCAGATTGAGCGTCGATATTCTTCGCAAAAAAAACGATTACAGCAATTGCGCTTAAGTGAGAAAAAGCTGAATCAGTTGATTGAATCTTTGCAGCGCACTGCTCCTGATACATCCTTTGAAATAGAATTGGATAAGCCTTTTGCAAAACTAAAAGGGCGTTTATCTTGGCCGGTATCCGGTCGATTGGCGAAAAAATTCGGTAGTGCTCGTTCCGAAAGCCGCTGGGACGGCGTTTTGATCAGCGCCAAAGAAGGAAATGAAATTAAAGCCGTTAGTCATGGCCAGGTGGTTTATGCCGATTGGTTGCGTGGTTACGGCTTGTTGACTATTATTGATCATGGTAAAGGTTTTATGACTCTTTATGCTTTCAGTCAGAGTCTCTACAAAACTGAAGGCGAGTGGGTCAAAGCGGGCGATGTGATTGCAACGGTGGGGAAAAGCGGCGGTCGCTCTCAACCTGCCTTATATTTTGGCGTTCGCAACAAGGGGCGGCCATTAGACCCGGTGAAATGGTGCCGAAAAACCAGAAATAACCGGGTCGGATAGACGTTATTGAGTTTCGGAAATGTTTACGCTTCTCTGCAATTTTGGTTAATGAATTATGCCGATGTTAGCAGCCCTAAGAAAGCGGATTGTTAATGTTTTAGTGATGTGGTCATAACTGTTATTTGGTAGGGATTTTTCAGTTGCGGTTGGCCGATATTTTGGAGTTACAAGCAGATGCTAAAAAAGAAAAGTATTTTAATTCTAACACTGGGTTTTTTGATGGGTGTTTTAATCAGCACCGGCGGCAGTGTTTTTGCAGATAAGGATCAATCAGCCGAAACGCCGGAGGCGACTCAAGAGTCGCACAGCATTCCATTTGAAGAATTAAGGGCGTTTACTGAAGTTTTCGGGCGCATCAAGCGCGATTATGTAGAGTCAGTATCTGATAAAAAATTATTAGAAGGCGCTATACGCGGCATGCTTTCCGAATTGGATCCGCATTCCAGCTATTTAGAAGGTGAGCAGTATAAAGAGTTAAAAGAAGGCACGACTGGACAATTCGGCGGCTTAGGCATTGAAGTGACTATGGAAGACGGCTTTGTTAAAGTTGTTTCGCCCATTGATGATACGCCTGCGCAAAGAGCCGGCATGAAAGCGGGTGATTTGATTGTCAGGTTGGATGAAAAACCGGTTAAAGGCATGTCTCTGATTGACGCCGTTAAAATCATGCGTGGCGAGCCGGGCAGCGAAATTGAATTACTGGTCATCCGCGAAGGCGAAGAATCGCCTTTGAAAGTCAAGATTACCCGCGCCGTTATTAAAGTTAAAAGCGTAAAAAGCCGTCTTTTGGAAAAGGATTTTGGTTATTTACGAATCAGCAGCTTTCAATCCAGAACAGGGCAAAACTTACTTGATGCTTTAAAGAGCCTGGAAAAAGAGAACGAAGGCCAGTTAAGCGGTTTGGTTTTAGACTTACGCAACAATCCTGGCGGCGTATTGAAGGCGGCTGTTGAAGTCAGTGATGCGTTTTTAGAAAAAGGTTTAATTGTTTTCACCGAAGGGCGGATTAAAAATTCGGAAATGCGATTTAACGCGGCGCCGGATGATATTTTGGAAGGAAAGCCCATTGTGATACTGATTAACTCCGGTTCGGCTTCAGCCTCGGAAATTGTCGCGGGCGCTTTGCAGGATCATAAGCGCGCTATAATTATGGGCGAAAAATCTTTCGGTAAAGGTTCTGTGCAAACTATTCTGCCGACCAGTAATGGTGCGGCGGTTAAATTAACCACGGCGCGCTATTTTACCCCGTCAGGCCGCTCCATTCAGGCGGAAGGCATTGAGCCGGATGTAACCCTGGCCAGAGTAAAGTTGGAAACCTTGGGGAAAGCGAAATTCGAACCGGTGAAAGAAGCAAATTTAAAGCGTCATCTGGAAAACGGCAATGGAAACGGTAAAAAAGAAAAGGACGCTGAAGATAAGGAGGCTAAGGATGATCAGCCTTTGGAAATAAAGGATTACCCGTTACATGAGGCATTGACCTTGTTGAAAGGGTTGAGCATTTTGCAATAGATTAGCTTGGCGCAGAGCATTTTACGCCAGTTAGAAGAAAAAGCCTGAATGACATCATTCAGGCTTTTTTAATGGATTTAATCGATCAAATATATTTTTATCGTCTTCTTTTTCTTGTTGCGCCTCTTCCATGGCGATTTGCTGCATCAAAGCTTCATGCTCCCGGCGCTGTTTTTTAAGCTGCTGCTTAATCGCTGTTTTTTGTTGCGTGCTTATTTCCAGTCTCACTAAATCGTCATCTTTTCGTAGCATGTAGCGGGCTATTTTATCCAGTAAATCTTGATCTATTTCTTCAGGCGAATAGTTTTTTTTATAAAAATCAAAATTGGCGTGATTCTTAATTAATAAAATGATTAACGATTGTTCATAATCGACTTCAAAACGAAACTGCACCGGAATATTGCGTTTGACCCTAAAAACAGCAGTGGAAGCATTTTCAGCGCTTTGTATATATTTCCATTGAAAAGGGGTATTGCTTTTAATCAGGAATGAGACCTCCTGTTCGATAAAGCTTTTCCCTTCTTTCTGAAAAACAAAGTCACCTTCGCCCTGGCAGTTAAAAGAGATGTTGATTTGCATTATATTTTCGGGATTCACGAAGCCATCGTAACCATCGGTATTAATTTTGTATCCTTTTTGGTGTAAAAGGCCGAGTTGTTGATAACGGTCGCTATAATGATTAATCTCAATATCTTGTTCAAGAAAATTCAAATGCTCAATGATTTCTTTCATATATTGAAAGATTTCCTGCATTTTCGGTAATAAAAAATGCCGGTATCGATTCGCTCTTTGCTCACCTAGGTTGCTTTCAGCATCTATGTCGGCTTTCTTTTTATTCGCCTCGTCTCGGAGTTGATCGAGTATTCCCATTTTATTGAAAGGTCAACGTAATAAATATAGCTAAGAATGATAGACGTTATTTTATGGGAGGGGAAGCATAATTATGTCTATCTTTTTCAATCGTTGTTATCAATCAACTTTGTCATGTTGCAGTCATTGCTCTGCTTTGAAAATTTTGAGCTACCAAGTTTTTGCTGGGCCGTTTTTGAAGGGATTTTGAGTGTATATTATGAGCCTGAATATGGATATTAATGAGCGATTTTTTTATTCTGCGCCATCGCTAAAAGTCCAAAGAGTGTCAATAAATAGGCTGGAAGAGCCGGAACTGGGGCAACCGGACCAAATTCCAGGGCAATGAATGGTCCGAGTGAGTCTAGGGCGCCGACAGACCCGAATGAGGAAGATGAAAGGTTGTTGTGGGGGAAATGGTTGTTAGCGTCCAGAAGAGCGGCGAGTTCGGCAATGCTGGTAGCCAGATTATCCGGATTGCTGATAATTGGAACTGAGGCTAAATAGTCAGTGTCGTCAAACAATTCAAAGACATGAAGCTCCGGACCTACCAAGATATTGCGCAAGTCGAATTCGAAGACCGAGTCCAACTGAATATTGACCCCTTTTCGCATCTCGATAGTAGCGCCGGAGTTGCTTCCGGTTAGGGTGATTTGGCCATTTGGGTCTTCAAATTCGCCACGTTGTGAGTCCGGGTCAATATCTATCGTTGCATCATCAATGCTGAAAGAGACCATCACCGATTCACCCAATTGGAAATCTTGAAAGGCCTCTACTTCAGGATCTACAAAGCCGTTTTCAACGAAAATGACCGGACCGGCGTTAAAAGTAAATCCGATTGTTCCTGCACAGGCAATTGATGTTATGCAGCTTAAAAACAGTCCGGCGATAACTGATTTCATGTTCGTATTCCTGAGTGATGCGGTAGGAAATTAGGATTGTATCGTCAAAAATAGGTGAGCGCAATAATCCGAGCGGGACGGGACATCTAACCCGTCCGAAACGCTTGGATATTCTTAAGATTTAATTATTTTGAAAAGTTAACAGGTCGATTGCTGATAAGTTACTGAAAAGCTGTTTAAACAAGACTGGGCAAGCGGTAATTGTTGCTCATCTTCAAATTGAAAAGCGTTAACGCCGACTCGGTGCAGATAGAAAACCTGGTCGGCTAAAAAGCCGCCGACAGCTCGTATTTCGCCATGGTAATTACAATGTTTGCGTAAGATGCGCGCTTGAGAAAAGCTGCGACCGTCACGGAATACCGAGAAGTTCAATTCGATTAGGTCGAGTTTCGCCAAATCTTCATTACTGATTTGCAATACATCATCGTCAGAATTCAGGCGAATGCCTTTTTTGCCTGCTATGGTTAGGATTTCCGCTTTATCTTGAAGCCAACGCTGCAACGATACGCAGATATCGCCAGCGCTAAGCGCTTGTTCATCATCGATGTAAATCCAGGCGTTGTCTATGATTTCGGCGTCTTTAATGATTTGCATAAACTTGTTCCTTAAATGGTTGAATGCCAACACGATTGACGGTTTGCAAAAAGGATTCTTCTACACCCTGGCGCTGATTGACATAAACGTCCAGGATGGTCGCGATGGCCGGGGCGATTTGTTGTTTGGAGACAGCAGGGCCCAAGCGTTTGCCGATGGCGGCTTGGTTTTCAGATGAGCCGCCCAAGGTAATTTGATACCACTCCACGCCTTTTTTATCGACCCCTAAAATGCCGATATTGCCGACGCTTTGATGTGCACAGCCGTTCATACAGCCGGACATGTTGATTTTTAATTCGCCGATGTCGTGGATGTAGTCAATATCATCTATCAACTCATTGATTTCTTTATTGACGCCGATTGATCCGGCATTGGCCAAGTTGCAATAATCCAGGCCCGGACAGCAAATGATGTCGGTTGCCGTGTTGATATTCGGGGTGGCCAATTTCAGAGCGTCTAATTTTTCCCAGAGGTCAAAGATTTCGCTGAGTTTGACATCGGCTAACACCAGGTTTTGCCGATGAGTGCTGCGAAGTTCGCCGAAACTGTATTGGTCGGCCAGATCCGCTACTGCATCTAACTGGCTGTCGGTAATGTCTCCTGGCGGCGAATCAGGGGCTTTCAATGACACATAAACGTTGCGATAGCCTTCAATTCGGTGAGCGACAGTATTGTGGTTGTACCAGCGGGCAAAATCATTGTTTTGCTGTAAAGAAGCGTTAAGGATTTCGTCGTTGCCGGCATTGTCTTCATAGGCCGGGGCTGGGAAGTGCGCTTTGATGTTGTTGATTCTTTCCTCGCTAAGCTCCATCTCGTCACGGATTTGCAGCCATTCTTGTTCAACCCATTCGCGCATTTGCTCAATGCCGCTTTCTCTGACCAGTATTTTGATCCGGGCGCGATATTTGTTGTCGCGACGACCGCGCAAGTTGTAGACTCGCAAGATGGCTTCCAAATAAGAAAGCAGATGTTTCTTTTCTAGGAAGGGTTTGATTTCCTTGCCGATAATCGGTGTTCTACCCAAACCGCCGCCGACCAGAATACGGAAGCCGATTTCATTGTTTTCGTTTTTAACAATATGTACGCCGATGTCGTGCAGTTGCGTCGCGGCGCGATCAGTTTCCGAGGCGCTGACGGCAATTTTGAATTTACGCGGCAAATAAGCGAATTCAGGATGTAAGGTTGTCCATTGACGAATGATTTCGCAATAAGGTCTGGGGTCTTCTAGTTCATCAGCGCAGGCCCCGGCCAAATGGTCGGTAGTAGTATTTCTTAAGCAGTTGCCGCTGGTTTGGATGGCGTGCATTTGCACGGTGGCCAGTTCAGCAAGAATATCCGGCACTTGTTCCAATTTCGGCCAGTTAAACTGAACATTTTGGCGGGTGGAAAAATGGCAAAAGCCTTTGTCGTATTTACGTGCGATTTCGGCAAGTTTGCGAACTTGCTTGGAAGATAGCAGACCATAAGGAATGGCGACTCTGAGCATGGGCGAATGGATTTGCACATACAATCCATTCATTAAGCGCAATGCTAAAAATTCATCATCTGCGAGTTCGCCTTTGAGGTAGCGTTCGGTTTGCTCCCGGTATTGAGCAACTCTTTCATCAACGAGTTTTTGATCGGTTTCGGTATACTGGTACATGGCCTTATTTTGCTTTAACGAGCATGTTGAACAGAGCAGAACATAATATACTGTGTTTCATCAAATGACAAAGATAATTATTTAGTGGTAATATAAGCGGTTATTTTTATTCTTCTATACTGCGTGAAGATAATTTATTGTTGATAGGGTGAAATTTCAATATTGATATTGAATAGTTTCCAGACTGTATATTGTTTAGGCTCAGGGATACAGTGTTTTCGGGAAGGGTTTTTGCTCGAAGGTTGAGTAAGAAACGTGCAGGGATGTCCGGACAATCCAAATAAATTCATTTTTTTATTTTTTATTTTTAGGAAGGAGGTCGTTTTGTTGCGCTTACTTATGATTTTTTCCGGGCTTATGCTGTTGCCGCAGATGGCGGCGGCGGGTGAGTATTCCAATATTGGGATGCCTGGAGTAGAAAGAGCCATTTATGCATTGCTGATTTTTGTGATTGCTTATGGTTTTGTGATGGCCGAGGAGTTCACCGGCTTACGTAAATCCAAGCCAGTCATTTTAGCAGCGGGTATTATTTGGATGCATGCCGCTTTATTGGCCGAACAGGCGGGCATCCCTATTGAACAGACCCATAAGGCATTTGAATTTAACCTGGATGAGTTTTCCGAGTTAATGTTGTTTTTGCTGGTGGCGATGACTTACATCAACGCGATGGCGGAAAGAAATGTCTTTGAAGCTTTGCGTTCCTGGTTGATTCGGAAAGAATTCGGCTTCAAAAAACTGTTTTGGATTACCGGTATTATCACTTTCTTCCTGTCTGCGGTTGCCGATAACCTGACTTCCGCCTTATTGGTGGGCGCCGTGGTGATGGCGGTAGGCGCAAACAATGAAAAATTTGTGGCGATCGGCTTTGTGAATTTAGTGGTGGCGGCTAATGCCGGCGGCGCGTTCAGCCCTTTTGGCGACATCACTACTTTGATGGTTTGGCAAGCGGGTTACGCAGAATTCTTTGATTTCTTTAATTTATTTATTCCATCTGTCGTTAACTATGTCGTGCCGGCGGCATTTATGTATATGGCGGTGCCGGATGAAAAGCCGGAAGCGACCGGCGAAGATGCCGTAAAAATGAAACCGGGCGCGATTACGGTTTGCGTATTATTTCTATTGACCATTATCACTGCAGTTAGCTTTAAACAATTCCTGCACTTACCACCTTTCATGGGGATGATGGTCGGTTTGTCGTATTTGTTCTTGTATGGCTACAGATTGCAAGTGCTTTATCATTCAGGCGAAGAAGACGAATACGATATTTTCAATAAAGTGCGGGATGCGGAATGGGATACTTTATTCTTTTTCTTTGGCGTTGTTTTCTCGGTAGGTGGTTTGGGTTATATTGGTTATCTGGAGTTATTATCCGGCGCCATGTATGACGGCTTGGGCGATACCGGCGCCAATATTTTGGTGGGTGTTTTATCCGCAATTGTAGACAACATTCCGGTGATGTTTGCGGTATTAAGCATGAATTTGGAAATGGATCTGTATCAATGGTTGTTGGTAACCTTGACTGCCGGAGTCGGTGGCTCAATGCTGTCCGTCGGTTCGGCGGCAGGCGTGGCTTTGATGGGGCAATCCAAGCATAAGTACACTTTTTTCAGTCACTTGAAATGGACGCCGGTGATTGCGGCGGGTTATGTAGCCAGTATTTTTACGCATTATTTAATCAACGGTTAGTGACTTATAATTCAAAGGATTGACGATGAAAAAGCCTGATGCTCCGATAAATCATAGTTGGCGTCAGGCTTTTTTTGTTTATGCTCGACCATGCGTGTTGAGCATGATTTTTCTTGGCTTTTCGGCCGGTCTTCCCTTCTTATTGGTTTTTTCAACCTTGTCGGCCTGGTTGCGCGATGAAGGCGTTTCGCTTTCGGTGATCGGCTATTTCAGTTGGGTCGGCGTCACATATTCCATTAAAGTGTTGTGGGCGCCGGTTGTGGATCGGTTACCGCTGCCTTTATTATCCAAACTGATGGGCAAAAGACGAAGCTGGATGATTCTGGCGCAAATCGGCATTGCCGTCGGATTATTAGGCATGGGCCTGGCGGATGCGCAAACTCAGCTTGAACAGATCGCCATGTTGGCTGTTTTCGTAGCATTTTGTTCGGCGACGCAAGATATCGTGGTGGATGCTTACCGTATTGAAGCGGCGGTGGCCGAATTTCAGGGCGCGATGGCGGCGGCTTATGTGTTTGGCTATCGGGTCGCTTTATTGGTTGCCGGGGCGGGAGCTTTTTATGTTGCCGATTTTGGCGATTGGCGCTTGGCCTATTACGCGATGGCGGCAATGATGCTGGTAGGTATAGTCACTACCTTGATCATTGAAGAGCCAAAGCATGCTGATAAATCTAAGCTGCTAGACGAAGACCGGCAACAGTTGCCGGTGTTGCAGAGAATGCTTCACGGCTTTAAAGAGGCGGTGATTAGCCCTTTTGTTGAATTCTTTGTTCGTAATGGCAAAAAAGGCATGTTGATTTTATTAGTGATAGCCGTTTATAAACTCAGCGACATTACCATGGGCGTAATGGCCAATCCGTTTTATCTGGACTTGGGGTTTAGTAAAAAGGAAATTGCCGATGTCAGTAAAATATTCGGTTTTTTCATGACCATTGCCGGTGCTTCCATCGGCGGCATGATGGTCGTTCGCTACGGTTTAATGAAGCCGTTATTGCTAGGCGCGATTTTGGTTTGTTTAACTAATTTATTATTTGCCTTGCTGGCGACCTCCGAGCCGAATCTAATGTTGTTGGCGGGTGTTATCAGCGCCGATAATTTAAGCGGCGGCATGGCGGCTTCAGTGTTTATCGCCTATTTATCCAGTTTGACGAATAGCGCTTATACGGCGACGCAATACGCCTTGTTCAGTTCCTTGATGACTTTGCCCGCTAAGATGTTAGGCGGTTTTTCCGGTCATGTGGTGGAAACTTTCGGTTACGAGTTGTTCTTTATTTATGCGGCGGTTATCGGTTTGCCGTCGATACTTTTGGTGATGTTGTTGATGAGAGGACGTTCGTCGACTGCCTCGTGAGTGACTTGTTGCAGGCTAACAGATTGTGAAAGTGCTTGATAGGCTAGGATGAGGGATTAAGCCCGGTCACAGTAGGCTCATAAGTCGCCGAAGTCGTTTAGCTGACAGATAACACTCATGTACTAACCGGTTTGAACTTTTTTCCCAACACGCCAAGAATATCCAAAGCTCTACAACAATATCCTCGTTCGTTATCATGCATCACCGAAATGCCTAATTGTCTTCCGCAAGAAAGCGTTAGATGATTCATCAAGATAATGCAGGAAAACTCCGAGCCAATGTAGTCAATGCTGACTTTGTCATGCCCCCAAGCGCCATAATCGCAATGCAATATGCCGGAAAGCTCATATTTGGCCGATTTTTCCAACAATTCTGTGCATTCCTCTAGCGATGTCTCACGGGATAAGGTGGCGGTAATATCCATGACCGAAACGATTTCAGTAGGCACCCGGTAAGAAAAAGAATCCAGTTTTCCTTTAAGTTCGGGCAATACTAACTCTGTGGATGCGCCGACATTGGTGCTGGTGGGAATAATCGAAGCGTTAATGCTGCGGCCTAAATGAGCATTTTTATGGAAGCCGTCCAAAATGTGCTGATCCGATAAAACCGGATGGATGGTGATGACGCGAGCGTATTCGATGCCGATATATTTATTCAGAATATAAGCAATCGGCGTCATGGCGTTGCCAGTGCAGGTGCTGGCGGAAATGATATGGTGCTTGTCATTATCGTATTGCTGTTCGTTGACCCCGTAAACCAAGCTCATATCATGCCCGGCAATATTCCAACTGCAGAGAATTTTTTTGGCGATTTTCTTGTCGATCAGGTTACGCAAATCATCAATTTGCGCCGTGCCGGTGGCATTGATTAAAACATCAATATCCAGGTCAATCAGTTCGCCTAATCCGCCGTCTTGCCGAGAACTGTGGCGACGATCCACTTGCAGGTAACGGACTTTTTTACCGCCGATGTACAGAAAATCGCCTTCAAAATCCAGCGTAAACGGCGGTACGCCATAGGTGCTGTCATGAGCTAATAAATAAGCGATTTGCGAAATCGGCATGACATCGCAAAGCACTTTAATATTAAAGCGGCCTCCTTGTTTTTGAATATAATTGGTGCGCAATATAGAGCGTCCAACTCTTCCTAAACCTACAATACCGACAGATATGCTCATAATGCATCCTCATTTAAAGGGTGGCGCAGTAGCGGTCAAATAGCCGCTGTATTATTAATAATGCTTCTCATTAAATGTAGAGGAATTTGGCTATTTTGCAATTTCAGATGATACGGGGACTATTGGGAGAACATAAGCCTATATAAAACCGGGGGTTGGCGTGGAAAAGTAGGACATTGCTTTTTCAAAGACCATCTTGGAAATCAAAAGCAGAAAGAGAAAAAGCGAGTTCCTGCTGTTTGCAAGCTTGAGTGCGGAGAAGGAAATCGCTAAAGCTTTTCTAATCTTTTTGCTCAGATTCTACGTTGTGAAAATAGTTACGAAGCACATGGATGTGCAAGCGTCGCTTGAAGCGGGATGTTGGTTGCGACCATAGCTTGCTATGCGCCTATTTCCACGCCTCGGCATACCGCTACTCTACCACCTGCATAAACTACAGGGATGTAGTGAATGCAGGTATTGCAGGAGCAAATTTTTGTCCATGCAGCTGTTGAATCTGGACAAAATCCTACGCTAGTTTCGGGTTTTATTTCATTCTCCTTCCTAAGAGCAATTTAGAGATAAAACTTCTAGTTTACAAGGACTATCTGAGTTTCTTGAACTTTAAGCGGGTAAATTAAAATTGTAAGTTCCAAAAAAATTCCTATAATTGCCCTGTATTATGTAAATAAAATAGGGCAATTATATGGGTGTTGATTTTTTACATACAGTGATAGGTAATGATGGACTGGTTGCATCAGGTGCATTAGCTAAAGAATTACACATTACTAAAAGCGATCTTGCTGAAGTTACGGGATTATCCAGAGACTCTGTTTCTAAAGCGGTAAGACTCAAAAGCAAAGCAACACAGGCAAGGTTGCGAGATACGGTGGAAATTATTAACCGTGTTATTGAGTGGTCAGGTAGTGTAGGCCGAGCTTTTGCCTGGTTTCGTTCTCAACCGCTACACTCTTTTGGTGATAAGACAGCTGAAGACTTAGTTAAGGAAGGACGGGCGAAAGCAGTCAAGGACTATCTTTCTCGCATTGCTGATGGTGGCTACGCTTGAATATACCAGTATTTCGATTTATCGGTACTGTTTATAGAGCACATCACCCCATGTGGGCGTTTGATCCACTTTCGGGTAAAGGGGCTGAAAGGTATGGAGGGCGCTTTAATTGTCCTGAAACCTCGGCCTTATATACTTCGCTAGATTTAACAACAGCATGGATGGAGGCGCAACAAGGCTTTCCTTTCAAAGCACAACCCATGACAGTCGTTGCATATGAAGTAGATTACACCCATATTGTTGATTTGAATAATCCCAACACGCTAAGATTGCTTGATTTTACCTCAACTGAATTAGCTTGTGCTTGGGAAAGTTTAGCTTCACTAAAACAAGAGCCTCCAACATGGAGGTTAGCCAGCCAATTACAGTCTTTGGGTGTTTCTGGTATCAAGTGCAGAAGTTTTGCTCCCGGATGTGCAGAACAAAACCAAAATTTAGTTTTGTGGCAATGCTCAAATACCCCGCGCAATTCTATTCGCGTTATTGATGATTTTAAACGCCTCCCAAAATCCAAAGAGTCATGGAAGAATGATGATTTAAAGTAACAATAAGCACCCCATGTAAAATTAATTTAATGTCGTGTAATTTCAAGGGCCGGCCAACTTGATTTTCATTAGGGTAGACCAAATCAAGTTGGTTACCCTTGGCTTTTTAGCCTAAAAAAGACAAGCGAAGAAAGGTGTTGGAAGAAAGATGTCGGGTCTTGCCTTTTGCTTCCATTTTCTATGCAAGTATTAAGGTTGGCAAAAGGCAAGACCTGACACTCATGGTTTCTTTAAGGTTGGCAAAAGGCAAGACCTGACACTCATGGTTTCTCCTCATGGTTTTTAGGGTCAGCCAACTTGAAATAGAAGAAAATAGAAGAGATTTTGGTTCATATCAAGTTACCCGACCCCAATACCGCGTTGCTTACCCGATTATGCGCCTCGACAATCGCTTCTGTATTGTTCTACCTGCACACATCCCTATGTATTCAGTTAAACTATTTTATGGTCAAGCCGTTAAATTAAGACGCTGAATAAGCCGTGTCAGTTTTTTTTACACTTCAAAGGATTGTAAAATAGAATACTGCGACAGAAATATTGATAAAAAATCATTAACTATCAAATCGTTATAAGTTATTGCTGGTGGTGTTGTCGTCAATAAATTTTTTGGTTATTTTTCAATACTTAATTGTCAGCTTTTTTTACACGGGTATATCAAGTACCCTATGAAGCTATAAAACCTTTTGCATTCATTATGTTAGCCCTGTTTTTTAGCTGTTTACAGAGGCTGGAAAAATTGTTTAGCGGTATAAAATGTCATGTTTTTTTACACTTTGTATTTTTTAAAATCTACTAATACTTAAAATCAGTTGTTTATAAGGCGGCATAAAAGTTGCTTTTTATTGTAAGCATTCAGACACCTCTTAGAATGTATCAAGGGGTCGGCCAACTTGATTTGCTATAGTTGTAATTTAGTATGAACGAAATTAGGTGAACCCCTTGATAAATGGCAGCTTGGCAGATACCCTTTTATTTCAACTTTTGAAGGCAATCCGAGCTTTTATAATGATTCACCAGAAAATCAAGTTGGCTGGTCGAGTAGACGGGCTCTCCCGATAAGCTACCAATATATCAAGTTACCCGACCCTAATACCGCGTCCAGTGGGGACTTATCAATTTAAATCAAGCCCTTACATACTCCTCTCTTGGTTTATTCATTAATGGATATGCCTTAGGTCTTCGTTTGATAACGCGTGGCTGATTGGGGCGTATTC
>SPJM01000092.1 GCA_006844585.1 Methylococcaceae bacterium
GATTAAAAATTCCGAGCGGATCAAAAGTGTTTTTGATGTGTCGTTGCAGTTCTCCATGGCGTCCTTGCAAAGAAGGAAGAAATTCCCGGTCTTGTTTATCGCTTTTAAATAAACAAGCATAACCGGAAGCCTGTTCGGCCCATCGACTGATTTCCTGCGCCTCATGTTCACTTTTTAACCAGCGTAAACTACCGCCCCAATCATACTGAATGTCTCCATCTAATGAAGTAACCCCGGTACCGATAGGAACGGAAATTCGCCATAATGGTCGACCATCCTGAAAAAAAGCCAATCGCTGTTCATTTAAATCGAGCCAATACTGATTGGAAACTAAGTGATAAGGAAAGTCTAATTTTGGCATCACTGATTCAATGACGCTTTCCGCAGCCGATAGACGAATAAATAAACGCTGGCCGTCGTAACTCAAACCACTAAAGGGAAAAGTTGATGACATTAAATCTCGCATGCGTTGTAGAGCTGTTCCAAAATCGACTTCTGCGCTTAAGGTCACTTCATGATCAGCTACAGGCAACACTTTCAGGGTTACATCCAATAAAACGCCTAAAGTACCCATTGAGCCTACAACTAAACGAGAAACATCATAACCGGCGACATTTTTCATAACTTGACCGCCGAAACTCACAATTTCGCCAGCGCCGTTAATTAATTTACATCCTAATACAAAATCTTTAACAGAACCGGTAAACGGTCGCCGACTTCCGGAAAAAGCGGTATTAATAATCCCGCCTATGGTTGCCGAATTGGAAAACAGCGGTGGTTCAAAAGGCAACATTTGGCCTTTTTCTAACAAGACCTTCTGCAACTCTACGAGCTTGGTTCCCGCTTTAACGGTAACAATCAATTCGGATGGATGATAACTCACTACGCCTTGATTATCGCTGACATCCAGCTCTTCGCCAATGATTTTCCCGCCGTAAAAAGACTTACTGTTTCCCGCTTTAATGTTGAGCGGCGTTATTGTCTTGATTGCCTGCCGGACGGTGCTCAGAATTCTTTTTTCAACAATAGAGTGTTGCATTAAAAGGGCGTGACGCGCGCGAAAACGCCGAATTTAGGATGATCTAAGTAGTGAATCTCTCTTAATTTAATTCTTCTTTTCTCATTCAACCGATAATATTTCAAACCGTCGGCTTTGTATTCTAAATCGGTGATCAGATGTAAATAACTGCCGCGTTGAATTCTGAAAAAACCATTCACCGAATCGCTGATATTTTGAATTTTTACCGCCCTCCCTTTGCGATTAGGCCCGACTGATTGCGTCCAGGCCACATGCATCAGCGTTCGGTAACGACTATCAGCATCTAATTTTTTTCGTATTCCCTCTAAACTGTGACTCGCTTTATTCAACTGGCTCAACCATAATATCTTGTCCGGCCATTGTATTTCGCTTTGAGCTTGGTCAAAAACCTCATCAGTATCAGTATCAGTATCAGTATATTGAGCAAAAATCAATAACTCCATTTTATAACTTCTGTATTGTGCTTCAGCTACAAATGGATAAACCAATAAAAAAAACAACGCTGAAACACAGCTAATCATTTTCGCCATCCTATGCCGCCTCCGGTGTCAAAGATTCCAACAATTTTTCAATGAAAGCCAGTTTATCATCCAAGGTTTCAAAATTATGGGTAATGCGTAGTTTATCAGCGCCGTCAAATTTATATGTTTGCATTTGTTGTTGCACCAACTCGATTAATACCGTCGGATTAATGTTCGGAGTAGCTGAAAAAATGACTCGACCGCCAAAATCATTTAACTCAACTTTACGAATGCCTAAATGGGCGGCTTGTTGTTTTAATTCCGTCACATTGAATAATGATCTGACAGGCTCCGGCAATAAACCAAAGCGATCAATCATTTCAGTTTTTAAAGTAATCAGGTCTTGTTGTGTTTCAGCGCTGGAAATACGTTTATAAAGCACCAAACGCGCATGAATATCCGGCAAATAATCTTCCGGAATCAACGCCGGAGTTTGCAAATCGACTTCCGGCCCCACGTCTAATGGCGCATCCAGCTCCGGCTGTTGACCGGATTTTAATGCACTCACAGCTCTTTCTAATAATTCGGTGTAAAGCGTGAAGCCGATTTCCTGAATCTGACCACTCTGCCCTTCCCCTAATAACTCGCCGGCGCCGCGAATTTCCATATCATGGGACGATAACATAAAACCGGCCCCCAATTCACCTGAAGTTTCCAACGCCTCCAAACGCTTCACCGCATCTTTGCTAATCAATTTCTGCGGCGGAATAATAAAATAAGCATACGCACGGTGGTGCGAACGCCCTACTCTGCCTCTTAATTGATGCAATTGCGCCAAACCTAATTTATCAGCGCGATTAATAATAATAGTGTTGGCGCTAGGTATATCAATACCGCTTTCAATAATCGTTGTACTCACCAACAAATTGAAACGCTGGTGATAAAAATCCAACATAATCTGTTCTAATTCGCGTTCCGGCATTTGGCCGTGAGCAATCTGCACTCTCGCTTCAGGCACTAAACGTTCAATTTCCCGGGCGATCCTGTCCATGCTTTTAACATCATTATGCAGAAAAAAAACTTGTCCGCCGCGCTTGATTTCACGTTGACAAGCTTCCTGTATCTGCACATCCACCCATTCGCAAATAAAGGTTTTAATGGCATGGCGATTAGGCGGCGGAGTAGCAATAATGGAAATTTCACGCAAGCCGGACATCGCCATATTTAAAGTTCTGGGTATCGGCGTCGCCGTTAAGGTCAATAAATCCAACTCTTCACGTAATTTTTTAAAATGCTCTTTCTGGCGCACCCCGAAGCGGTGTTCCTCGTCAATAATCACCAAGCCTAAAGATTTATATTTGATTTCTTTTGATAACAGTTTGTGCGTGCCGATAACAATATCCACCAAGCCTTGTTCTAATGCTTCGGTAATAGCTTTCTGTTGTTTGGGGGTATTAAAACGCGACATCACCTCGACCCTAACCGGCCAATCGGCAAAGCGATCACGAAAATTTTGAAAATGTTGTTGGGCCAATAAAGTCGTCGGCACCAAAGCGGCCACTTGTTTCCCGCTTTGAACAGCAACAAAAGCCGCTCGCATCGCCACTTCGGTCTTGCCGAAACCAACGTCGCCGCAAACAACTCTGTCCATCGGCAAAGGCGAGGCCATGTCAGTAATAATAGCGTCAATTGCGCTTTCCTGATCAGGCGTTTCTTCAAAAGGAAAAGCGCCGACAAAAGCCTGATAATCGACATCCTCAATGATAAATTGATGACCTTGTTTGGCGGCCCGGCGAGCATGTATATCCAATAATTCAGCGGCCACATCCCTGGCTTTTTCCATCGCTTTTTTCTTCGCCTTACTCCATTGATCCGTACCTAAACGATGTAAAGGCGCATTTTCGCCGCTTACCCCGCTATATCGACCGACTAAATTCAGCGATGACACCGGCACATAAAGCTTATCCTGATTAGCGTATTCCAGCATCAGGAATTCAGCTTCGATATTGCCGACAGCCAATGTCTGCAACCCCATATACCGTCCGACGCCATGTTCCTGATGAACCACCGGCGAACCAATCGTCAATTCATTTAAATTGTTGAAAACATTTTCCAACTCTTTGGCGGCCGATTTGCGCCTTCGTCGCCGTTGCTGAACTTTTTCACCGCTTAATTGACTTTCGGTAATAATAGCGATGGATTGAGTTTCCAACAAAACGCCATGTTCCATTGGCGCTACTAAAATATTCACACGCTCGCCGGTTGCGAGAAACCCCGGCCAATCCTCTAACAAATAAGGTTTAATTTTGAATTGCTTTAATTGGTCGATTAAGGCTTCGCGATGTCCCGCCGTTTCAGCAATAAATAATACTTTTCCCGAAAAGTCATCAAGAAAGCGGCGCAGTTTTTGCCCGGGTTCTTTCAAGCGTGAATCGATAGCTAAATCCGGCAACGGTCGGCAAAGAAAATCGAACCCTTGCTCTTCCTGTTCAGCCAGCATAACCCGATTAAAACTTTCAGCTTTGTCAACGATTTCAGATACGTCCAAAAATAAATCCTGCGGCGCTAACAAGGGCCTATGCGCATCATATTTGCGTTGTTGATAACGTTCTTCAACTTCATCAAAAAAAGACTGTGCGGAAACGGCAAAACTTTCCGGCAAAATAAAATGGGTAGTTGGGGGTAAATAATCGAAAAGCGTTTCCGTTTGTTCAACAAATAGAGGTAAGTAAAACTCAATTCCACCGGGCGTAACGGCTTTGCTGACATCCTGATAAATGGGATTTTTTTCGGAAACTTCCGGAAAATAGGCTCTGAAAGCCTGTCTGAAACTTTTTATTGCGACATCGGTGAAAGGAAACTCGCGCGCCGGGAATAATTCAATTTTATTGATTTTATCCAGCGAACGCTGGGTTTCCGGATCAAAAGTACGAATCGATTCAATTTCATCATCAAATAATTCGATGCGAAAAGGCTGTTGACTGCCCATCGGAAACAAATCAACGATTGAGCCCCGAATCGCAAATTCAGCATGCTGGTAGACTTGGGAAACGCAAGAATAGCCCACCGCCTCAAGTTTTGCACGATTCAATTCCAAATTGAAATTACCACCCACCTGTAGAGCAAAACTATTCGCCAACACATGATCGCGCGGCGCTAATTTATGCATTAAAGTGGAAATGGAAACAATTAAAGCGCCTCGCGGCGTTTCCGGCAACAAGGCCAAAGTTTTCAATCGTTCGGAAATAATATCCGGCAACGGCGAAAAAATATCATAGGGTAAAATTTCCCAATCCGGGAAATGCAAAATCGGTAATCTGCCGTTTAGAAAAAAAGCCAACTCCTGCTCTAAGCTCATCGCAGAATGACTATCTTTAGTCACAATGACAAATAAATTGTCCTGCTGCAAAATTGCCGTCGCCATGGCTAATGCATCGCCACAACCCTTCAAACCTTTCCAAAAAACAGGCTGTTTAACTTGATTGGGTAATTCAGGCAAAAATAAGTGATCAAGCATGCTTAATAGTTGACAGATAAATCAGGTATTATACCTATTTTAAATTACAGCAATTGTTGAATTGCATTAACTATTTTATCGGCGTCAAACGGTTTGGTCGCATGGTCAGACATACCAGCTGCTAAACATTTATCTCGCTGTTCATTCAACGCGTGAGCGGTTAAACCAATTATCGGTAGCTTCGGACGTAATTTTTTTATTCGCCGGGTTGCTTCATAGCCATCCATTATCGGCATTTGAATATCCATGAGAATTAAATCATAACAACTTTCTTCATTAGCGGAAACAATTTCTAATGCCTGCCGACCGTTTTCAGCAAAAGTAACGGAAGCACCTTCATGCAATAATAAATCTTCAAGTATAAATCGATTTACTTCAGAATCTTCGGCGGCCAAAATGTTCACGTCTTGCAAGCGTAAACCACTGTGCTGTTCACTTAACGCCGCCGCTTCGCCGAGCGCTTGTTCCGCAATATACGGCAAATGTAAGGTAAAAATACTACCGACGCCGACCCTGCTGTCAACGCTTAATTCCCCTCCCATCAACTGCGCCAAATTTCGACTAATGACTAAACCTAATCCGGTGCCGCCATAATTTCGGGTGGTCGATGTATCCGCCTGCTCGAACGGCATGAACAATCGGGAGAGTTCATTTTGAGCAATACCGATGCCGGTATCGATAACTTGAAAATCAATGTGTTGTTCAGCAATGATTATTTTAAGCGTCACCCGACCTTCATGGGTAAATTTGACCGCGTTGGAAAGTAAATTGATTAAGACTTGCTTCAAACGTAATGAATCCACTTTCATCCAGATCGGAAAATCATCCTCAATATCGATTACAAAACCTAAACCCTTGGTTTCAAATTGACCTGAAATAGTATGCACAATATCTTCAATAAGCTTTCCTAATTCACAAGCATGCGCATCAATGACCATTTTGCCGGCTTCAATTTTAGAAAAATCCAAAATATCGTTAATCACACCCAATAAATGTTGCCCGGAATTCAATATTTGCTGAAAACTAAGCTCTGATTTAGTTTCCTGGCTATCTCTCAAACCGATTTTAGCCATTCCTAATACAGCATTAAGCGGCGTGCGAATTTCATGGCTCATATTAGCCAAAAAATCCGATTTTGCTTGGGCCGTTGACTCTGCTGCTTCTTTAGCGGCAATGATTGAATGTTCAAACTCCTTACGTTGAGAAATATCGCGAATCACAACCTGCAATACATTTTGATTATTCAAATGCATGACATTGAGAATAATTTCAGCATCAAAAACTTTAGGCTTATCTAACTTTTGCAATTTCAATTCAAAACAACAATTCCCTTGTTGAAAAGCTTTAGCCGCCTCAACTTCTAATGAAAGCGCGTTATCAGTATTATTTTGTTCAATTACTGCGGTCAAATCAGAAAATTTAAATTGGCAAAATGTATTTACATCGGCACAATCGAATAATTTAAGCGTCGCCGAATTACAATCTAAAATTTGATTGTTATCAACAATTAAAATGGCGTCATTACTGGCTTGAAAGATATTCCGATAATTTTGTTCACTGGCTAATAATTGCTCTTCATGCAATTTCCGCAAAGTAATGTCCTCATAAATGCCCAAAATCCCAATGGCTTTATTTTTATCATCCTTAAGCGGAATCTTGCTAACGCTCAACCATACTTTTTCGCCTTCGGAACCGATCCTTAAATGCTGACAAGCTAAAATGGCGCTGTCCAATTCAATAACCGCCCTATCTTCATTTTGATATCGTTCGGCCTCATTACCCCAGGCCATCTCAAAATCATCTTTGCCTAAAATTTGATTCGTATCCGAAAAACCGGCGTCTTGAGCAAATAATTTATTACAACCTAAATATTTTAGTTCCAGATCTTTCCAATATACGCGCACCGGAATCGTATCCAAAACTGTTTGCAACATTTGTCTAGAAAGTTCAGCGACTAATTTAGCCTCGCCTAACTCATTTTGTAACGATTTTAATTTGGTAACATCGGTTGCAATACCGAACAAACCATAACAATCACCCCCTTCATCCAATAAAGGGGCTTTGGTGGTTAAAAAATGGCGCCGTTTTCCATCCGGAAAAATTATATTTTCTTCAAAAGTATTAACGCCTTGTTTTTCCAGAACTGTTCTATCGCTAATCATATTCTCAGCAGCCATTTCAGTTGAAAAAATTTCAAAATCCGTATGCGCTGTAATTTGCTGTTTTGTTTGACCGACAACCTCTTCAAACTGACGATTAATCATCATATAACGACCACTCAAGTCTTTCATAAAAAAGACAGCCGGAAGTTCATCTAAAATAGCTTCCAATCGTCTCTTATGTTCCTGTAAAGCTTTCGTGCGTTGACCAACCTGATCTTCCAAATGTTCGCGGTAATCTTTCAAGCGCCGATTAGTTAAAATTAGAAACGATGCTAGCAATAAAACCACCAGCAACAGAATACTTAATAAGGCGATCCAAATTTTAAAACGCTGCCAAACATCCAGCAGTGTAAATTCAGGAATATGATCATAAGGCGGCAAGCGTAAATCACGTAAAAGGTTTTCCACAACCGTATAATTGGCTGCCGGACTAAACCCATATATTTCTAATTCATTGGCCAACTCGCTATCAGCGCCAAATAGAAAAAGCGCTGCGGCAATTTTTCTCGAAATTTGAGGATTGGAATGGGGCAATGCGATAAATGGCCAATGAGGATACAGATGAGTAGACACTGCATAAGGAAAACCAGGCAAATCTTGCAGATTTAAAACCTGTAGCCGACTTGAATCCAAACTTCCTTCTTGAATTAGCTGCTCAAATAAACCGGCTCTTAAAAAACCGGCATCGACCGAACCGTTTAAAACCGCTTCTATTACTTGTTCATAGCCTTTTTCAACATTAAGCATTTCAACATCTTTCAGCAGATTAACCCCTGCTTCGAAAAATACTTGAGCAAAAGCATGAAACCCGGTCAACGAATGAGTGTCCAACACGGCGATTTTTTTAGTTTTTAAATCGCTGAGCTGTTTAATATCATTCCGGTTTCGATCAATAATAATTGTCCCGCCGACCGCCTCAACCGCTTTTCCCTGCTCCATTTCTTTCAAGGTGGCTAAAACTTGCGACAAAGCATTTCGAGTTTTCATGCGTATATAAACGGACGGATCCGTCAACACATAATCAAGCAAATAAATTTGTAAATCACTATTCAGAGATTCGTAGTTTAAGGCGTGTAACTTGACATTATGTTCCGGCAACATTTGATCCAAATAAGCCATTAACGGTTGCCAACGCTTAATGACTTTTTGTGGTTGATGATCTGCTAACACGCCAATAACTAAGGTATGTTTAGCTTGAACCTGAAAACTACAAACCCCTAATAAAATGGTGACTAAGCTAATAACTTTAAACATCTTTCAATCAGCTTGTTGGCAAAAAACGACTATCAACAAGGCTAGTAAAACTTTCCTGTCTACGGATTAAGCCCTTTTCAAGCATTAACGAAGATAATTGCTTTGCAGAGTCCAAAACCCGACCATTTTGAGTACTCAAATAAAGCGCATTTGCGTTGCTATCCGGAAATACCAAGCCACGAAATATAGCAATCACCTCCTCTCCGGTTAAGCCCATGCTTCCAGCTAAACGGTATGCAACATCTTGAGGATTGGCGTTTAATTGATACAAAGCCTTGAAATGTCCAGCTATTAATGATTTTAGAGAATTTTGGTAGCGACCGGCCGCCTCCGGTTTAACCGCTAAAACATCGATGACTAAACCAGGTATCTGTCTACTGTCAAAAAGGTTTTTCGCATCAAAGCCTTTTAATTGGACAATCACCGGTTCATAAGTAATTAAGCCATCAATTTCGCCGCTCCTCCATGCCTCAAGATGCCTGTTATGACTAATGTCGATAATATCAACATCGGCTTCTTGTAAATTTCCCGCTTCCAAAATTTTATGCAACATTAACTGACCCAGGACATTGTTTTCTATGCCTATCCGTTTACCGGCTAAATCCGCAAGCTGATTGATTCCGGAACGGACCATCAAAGCATCGCCGCCCACTGATTCATCAAAAACCAAAATCACAGTTAACGGCATTCCGTTAGCGCGTTGATGCAAAACCTCATTCAAGGTCATTGCCGCCCCATCCGCAATTCCCGAATGTAAAGCGTCAACCACTTCCTTACCGGATTTTTTTTTAATTAATTTAATCTTATCAGTCGATAACCAACCTTGTTGTTGAGCAAAATGCATCAACTCAAACCCCGGCCAAACTTGATTGACAATAGTCAACGGTTTATTCAGCTCGCGACAAGCTGAAAACATGGACAAACCCATTAAACCGCCTAAACCGGTTAAAAAATGTCTACGTGAAAATTGTGCTTGGGCCATATTAACTCAATCAATACTTAACTATTACAAGATTTCTTCCACAAAACATTGTCGGAAGAGTAGTTGCTTTATTAGTTTAAGTATAGCCAAAGACTGGGCGGAAAATCTTGAAGTCTGGAAAAGCAGGAAAAAATAGAGGAAATTGATGAACTCAGAATAAGAGTCCAATAGAAAAGTGCAGCTTTAAAGAATGCTGCCGACGCAATCAAAATATGCGATTGCGTCGACAAAAAAAATTAAGAATGAATAAGTTCTCGATAAGCGCCGTCAAAATAAAGTAAGGGGTCGCCTTCTTTACAAGTCACTTTCTCAACGTTGCCGACCATAATCCAATGACTGCCGGCCTGAACTTGTTGCTCCAATTTGCATTCGATAACCGCCAATGCATCTTCAAGAACCGGTGAATTGTGATCGCCTTCATGCCAGGCTATGCTGGCAAAGCGTTCTTCCTGACTGCTGCCGCCGGCAAATTGATTAGAAACAGCCTGTTGATCGGTATTTAAAATATTAACGGCAAAGTGTTTGCAATCCTGAATCAGTTCACCGGTATCGGCTTTTTGATTGATGCAAACCAAGATTTGCGGCGGATCCATCGATACGCTGCTGAAGGAAGTCGCGGTCATGCCTTTCGGCGCTTGGCCGTCGGCTTTGGAGGTGACGACCGTTACCCCGCTCGCCCACATTCTTAATGCATTTTTAAAGTCTTGCTCATTAACTGCCATAATATTTAGTCGTTTTTAGGTTTCATATGTGGGAATAACAACACATCGCGTATGCTGGGCGCATCGGTAAATAACATGACCAGACGATCAATGCCGATGCCCTCGCCTGCGGTTGGCGGTAGGCCGTGTTCCAAAGCGGTTATATAATCGGCATCAAAATGCATCGCTTCTTCGTCGCCGGCTTCTTTATCTTCCACTTGTTTTTTAAAACGTTCAGCTTGATCTTCAGCGTCATTCAATTCGGAAAAACCATTGGCGATTTCACGCCCGCCGACAAAAAACTCAAAGCGGTCAGTCACGAAAGGATTGTCATCATTGCGTCTAGCCAAAGGTGAAACTTCAACCGGATAAGCAGTAATAAAAGTCGGCTCCATCAAGCGATGCTCAACCGTTTTTTCAAAAATTTCAATTTGAATTTTGCCCAAACCGTAGTTGTCTCTCACCGGAATGGAGAGCTGCTCAGCCACCTTAATGGCTGAATCACGGTCATTAAGCTCCGCTGCGCTTAAATAAGGATTAAAATGCAAAATCGACTCTAACACCGTCATCCGATGGAAAGGCTTGCCGAAATCATATTGTTCACCCTGGTATTCAACCTTCTCACTACCGACGATGTCAACCGCCAGCCCTTTTAACATGGCTTCGGTTAGGTCCATCAGGTCATGGTATTCAGCATAAGCCTGATAAAACTCCAGCATGGTGAATTCAGGGTTGTGACGAGTGGATAAACCCTCATTGCGAAAATTCCGGTTTAATTCAAAAACGCGCTCAAAGCCGCCCACGACCAGGCGTTTTAAATACAGCTCCGGGGCAATCCGCAAATACATTCCCATGTCCAGCGCATTGTGATGAGTTTCAAACGGTCTCGCGGTAGCGCCGCCGGGAATGGCTTGCATCATCGGCGTTTCCACTTCCAAAAAATTCTTTTCAATTAAAAAATGACGAATATAAGCGACAATTTTGGAACGCAGCATAAAAGTTTTGCGCGACTCTTCATCCATAATCAAATCCAGATAACGCTGCCTGTATTTGATTTCCTGATCGGCGATGCCGTGGAATTTTTCCGGTAAAGGTCTTAAAGCCTTAGTCAATAAGCGAATAGTATCGACCCGTACGCTCAATTCGCCGACTTTAGTTTTAAACAATACGCCTTCCGCGCCGACAATATCGCCAATATCCCATTTTTTAAAATGTTCATTGTATAAGCCTTCCGCTAAATTATCCCTGGCCACATAAAGCTGTATTTTGCCCGACATATCCTGGATATGGCAAAAACTCGCCTTGCCCATAATCCGGCGGGTCATAATGCGTCCAGCCACTTTTACCCGAACAGGCTGCTCATCCAGCTCTTCCTTGGACTTTTCTTCATACCAGGCCAACAATTCCCCGCTGATAGAGTCGCGGCGAAAATCGGTAGGGAAAGCAATGCCGTTTTCCCGAATCGCATCAAGTTTACCGCGACGCTGTTTAATTTGTTCCTGTTCGTCTATTTGAATTTCTGACATGGATTAAACTATTCTCTTAATACTATTGAACTATAAACCGGCTTTTAGACTGGCTTCGATAAACTGATCCAGATCACCGTCCAAAACCGCTTGCGTATTGCCGGTTTCCACGCTGGTGCGCAAATCTTTAATCCGCGACTGATCAAGCACGTAAGAACGAATCTGACTGCCCCAGCCGATGTCGGATTTGGATTCTTCCAGCTCTTGTTGATCAGCGCTACGACGCAAAATTTCCTGTTCATACAATTTAGCTTTTAATTGCTTCATCGCCGTGTCTTTATTTTTATGCTGGGAACGGTCATTTTGACATTGCACCACAATGCCGCTGGGGTTATGGGTGATCCTGACCGCTGATTCGGTTTTATTAACATGCTGACCGCCCGCCCCGCTGGCGCGATAAACATCAATTCTTAAATCCGCCGGATTAATATCAATTTCGATATCGTCATCAATTTCCGGTGAAACGAAAACCGATGCAAAAGAAGTATGACGGCGATTCCCGGAATCAAAGGGCGATTTTCTCACCAAGCGGTGTACGCCGGTTTCGGTACGCAGCCAGCCGAAAGCATATTCGCCTTCAAACCTAATTGTGGCGCTTTTAATTCCCGCCACCTCGCCGGAGGATTCTTCAATTAATTCCGTTTTGAAGCCTTTCCGTTCACCCCAACGCAAAAACATCCGCTCGATCATCGCCGCCCAATCCTGCGCCTCGGTGCCGCCGGAACCTGATTGTATATCCAAAAAGGCGTTGTTGGGGTCCATCTCGCCGGAGAACATGCGCTTAAATTCTAAATCAACGACCTTTTGCTCCAATCCGGCTAAATCGTCAACCACCGTATCCACGGACTCTTCATCCGCCTCTTCCACCGCCATATCCAACAATTCTTCACTGTCAGCGAGACCTTGTTCCAATTCATTAATGGTATTGACGATATCTTCCAATAAGCCGCGCTCTTTACCCAAAGCTTGCGCCTGTGTAGGGTTGTTCCAGATTTCCGGGTCTTCCAATTCTCTCAATACTTCAACCAAACGCTCGCTTTTGACTTCAAAATCAAGATATTTTTTCAACCCCTGCCCGCGTTCGGCCAGGTCGGCAATTTTATTTTTTATCGGGTTAATTTCCTGCATGAATATTTCCAGCTTTCAAGATGGCAACCTTAATCGAACAGAACATTATACTCGAATTACGCGTTTTTTTGCTTGCCATATTGATAGATAGACCGAACCACAAAAAACACCCCCACAAAAAAGAATGGAATACTTAACACTTGCCCGGTGCTTAATAATAAATCACTTTCATACATAGCCTGACGAGTTTTTAGGAATTCCAGAAAAAAACGCGCCAAAAAAACGCCTGAGGTAAACAAACCGAAAACCAGTCCATAAATTCCTTGGAAAGCCGTTTTTTTATAAACCCAAAGCAACATCAGAAATATCAGAAAATAACATAGCGCTTCGTATAGTTGCACTGGATGCCGCGGCAAATGATCGATACGGGCGAAAATAATCGCCCAGGGCGCATCCGTCACTTCACCCAAAATTTCTGAGTTAAAGAAATTGCCGGTACGAATTAACCCCGCCCCCATGGTGCAGGAAACCGCCACCCGGTCGCACAACCATAAAAACCCATCTTTGGTTTTCAGATTATATAAAAACAAGCCGATTATAATGCCGATGTTGGCGCCATGACTGGCCAGCCCCCCTTCCCATACAGCCAATATTTTTAATGGATTGCTCAGATAATAAGCCGGATCATAGAATAAACAATGCCCTAAACGCGCGCCGCCGACGGTTGCGATAGCCAGATACCATAACAGGGTATCCAGCTCTTCCGGATTTTTGTTTTCCCGAACATAAATCCATTGCATCATGTAAAAACTGGTTAAAAACGCCAGTGCGAACATTAAACCGTACCAGCGCACTTTGACGAAGCCCAAGCTGAATAATAACGGGTCTATGTCCCAAACAAAATACTCCATAATAAAATCCTGGCTCTTAGCACTCGAAATAATCGATATTGTATAGTTCCCACGCTTTGCTTGGAAACTCTATATTATAAACGCTCCGCGTTTCGTAACGCAGAGCGTAGGCGCCATATGTAAAGATCAGTTATTTTGGAAGTAATCCGCTAATCCCAACGATCATCTTTTACCTTTATTCGCCCATCCTTGATTTGCACAGGGAAGGTATCAATATTTTCATAGGCGGGCGCGCATTTGACTTCTCCGGTTTTGATGCAAAAACGCGCGCCGTGACGAGGACATATTATTTCATCGCCCTCCAATTCACCGCTGGCAATCTCAGCGCCGTCATGAGAACAAACATCTTCAATGGCGTATAACTGTCCATCTAATCGATAAATAGCGACATCAACGCCATCGACATCAATCACAATATTTTCACCCTCATGAAGATCCGATTCTGCGCCTACATCTAACCAATCTGTCATATTCCACCTTGTTTGCCAAACCACTTATTATTTTTTCAAATAAACGTCATAACGCAGCAACTTGCCTTGGTAAACCATATTCGGCTTACCACCCAAAGGTTCGGCATAGTCGGGGCTTTTCACCACCACCCGGCAAGCTGCAGCCTGCCAGGCCGCAGCAAACAATTGCTGCTTATCGACATCATCACCCAGAATATCCCGCAAAACGGCAATATTTTTTTTCGCCAGCGCCGATTTTTTACGCTTTGGCGGAAACATGGGGTCCAAATAAATACAATCCGGCGTTTCGTCCAGCGTTGCCAAAGTCTCTATAGCATTCGCCTGAATTAACTTCGGTAACCTGAGTTGACGATTTTTTACCCAGTCTTTCTCCGCTAAGCGTTTTAAGCCATCTTCCACCAACACTGCCATAATCGGCGATCTTTCGATACAAGTCACTTGAAAGCCCATCCGAAACATCGCTAAACTATCCTGCGCCCAGCCAGTCGTCGCATCAACCACGGATACTGTTTTTTTTCCCAAAGCCAGCGCAAATTGATTATTCTTAGGGGCCGGCCAGGAGTGTTGCTCGCCTTGCCGCGGATCGACCTCCACCCTCATACCGCCTTTTTTTAACAATTGTTGATCCAACAATGTCAAACAACCGTTACGGTAGCAAAGAAAAAAAGCGATGTCGGATTGCTTTGCCTGATCAATGTTCTTGAAACAAGGAATGGATAATCGATCCGCTAAATGTTGACCAGGCAGAACCGACTCTCCCTGATCCAGCACCGCCAAATTATCAAACATCAATAAAGCAGATTATTCAGTTGAAATCGATGCTTCCTGGTTTTTTAACGCCGCATCCAAGGTATGCCATGCTAAAGTCGCGCATTTAACGCGCGCCGGATATTCTCTAACCCCGGCCAGCACCGCCAATTTGCCAATGGCTTCCAGATTGATTTCCTCATCTTTGCCGGTAGTCATTTCATGAAACTGATTGAATAATTCTTCGGCTTCCAGTTCCGTTTTCCCTTGTACAATTTCCGTCATCAACGACACCGAAGCTGTGGAAATAGCACAACCTGAGCCTTGAAAACTGGCGTCGGTGATAATATCCCCATCCAATTTCAAATACAGCGTCAATCGATCGCCGCATAAAGGATTAAAACCCTCTACTTCTCGATCAGCGTTATCCATGACCCGAAAATTACGCGGATTACGGTTATGATCAAAAATTACTTCTTGATAGAGATCGCGTAAGTCTTCAAACATTAGCCAAATACCTCAATTAAAGATTTAATACCATCCATCAACACATCAACTTCCTGATGAGTATTATACATTGCAAAAGAAGCCCGGGCGGTGGCCGGAATTTCAAAAAAGTCCATGACCGGCATAGCACAATGATGTCCCGCTCTAACCGCAATGCCCAAACTATCCAGCATGGTGCCGATATCATGGGGATGCACTTTATCCAATACAAACGATAAAATAGCACCCTTTTCATGCGCCTCACCTATCAAGCGCAGACCCTCAATTTGCTTGGCCTTGTCAGTCGCGTAAGCTAACAGCTCGGCTTCATAGCGGGCGATATTATCCATTCCGACGCCTGTTAAATAACCAATGGCCGCGCCCAATCCGACAACATCGGCAATATTAGGCGTTCCCGCTTCAAACTTATAGGGCAGGTTATTATATTCGGTTTCTTTAAAAGTGACTTTGCGAATCATATCGCCGCCGCCTTGATAAGGCTGCATCGCTTCCAAAATTTCTTGTTTTCCATACAACACGCCTACCCCGGTCGGCGCATATAATTTATGCCCTGAAAAAACATAGAAATCACATTCTAAAGCTTGTACATCCACCGGCATATGCGGTATCGCCTGGGCGCCGTCCAAGATGACCGGGATATTGCGCTCATGCGCCAAATCAATAATTTTCTTGACCGGGTTCACTGTCCCTAAAGCATTGGACATATGAACCACCGAGACCAAACGGGTTTTAGCGGTGATTAATTTTTCAAATTCTTCTACTATTAATTCGCCTTGCAAATTAATCGGCGCGACTTTCAAAACCGTCCCTAATTCCTGACATAACATCTGCCAGGGCACAATATTGGAATGGTGCTCCATCGCCGTAATCAATATCTCATCACCCGGTTTTAAAAAGCTTTTACCATAACTATGCGCCAATAAATTAATCGCTTCAGTGGTTCCTTTTACAAAAACAATTTCTTTAGTGCTCTGCGCATTGATAAAATCTTTAACCGTCTCCCTGGCCCCTTCATATTGATCGGTTGCTCTGACGCTCAAGGTATGTACGCCGCGATGCACATTGGCGTAATCCTGACGATAAAAATCAGAGATGCAATCAATCACACAATTCGGTTTCTGGGTGGTCGCCGCATTGTCTAAATAAACCAGCGGTTTGTTACGAATTTGTTGTTGTAGAATAGGAAAATCCGCACGAATTTTTTCTACAGGAAAATCTGTCATTTTATGTTTTTACCTTACAAAAGTCGCTCTATTAAAAGCCGTTACAGCCATTCGGCGCTGACATCGGTTTGCGGAAATCGCTCCAAAACCAAACTCAACAGCAGATCGTGCAAACCCTGATGAGCAATTTTAGTCACCATTTCATTAGCAAATGCAAAGGTCAGCATATTTCTCGCCGATGCTTCGTCTATGCAGCGGGACTTCAAATAAAACACCGACTGTTCATCCAATTGGCCCACTGTAACCCCATGCGCGCATTTAACATCATCGGCATAAATTTCCAATTGAGGTTTGGTATCAATTTCCGCATCATCGGACAATAATAAATTACGGTTATTCATTTCCGAATCGGTTTTTTGGGCATCCTCGGCGACTATCACCCTGCCCTGAAAAACCCCTCTGGCGCGTTGATTTAAGACGCCTTTATATTGCTCGCGACTAATGCCATGAGGTTCACAATGATTAATCCGAGTATGATTATCGATATGCTGCCGTTTTTGCGCCAAAAATAAACCGTTGAGCTCACATTCCGCCGCTTTTTGGATATCACAGTGTATATCGTTGCGCGCCAATAAGCCGCCAAACGAAAAGTTATGATGCTTAAATCGACTGTAAGTGGACTGTTTCACATAAGTTCCTGAAAAATGATAGGCTTTTTCAGAATCCGCTTGTAATTTAAACCACTCCAGAGCAGCATTTTCCCCGACAAACACTTCGCTCACCGCCGCCGATAAATAAGCATTATTATCGCCAATGGCGGTTTCAATAATCTGCGCTTCGGCCTGCGCTTCTAAGATCACTAGATTACGGGTATGAGCCAAATGATCAGTTTGCGACATCACATTGATCAATTGAATCGGTTTATCTAAAGCCTGACCGGCAGGTATCTGAATGAACAAACCATCGCCAAAACGGGACGTGTTAAACGCCACTAAACCGTGTTCCTGATCGCTGACCGCCTGTCCCAGATGGGCTTTGATGGTATCGTCATGTTTATCCAGCGCTTCGGCCATACTCATAACCGCCACGGATTCCGGCAACCCCGATAAATCCGATAATGCGGCATTGAAATAGCCATCCACCAACACAATGCGCCAGCAATCGCTTAGCTGATATTCGCCAATTTGAATATCCGCATCGGCAAGCGGCGGCTTAGCGCTGAATAGTTTCTTTTCTATGGGTGAAACATTGGTATATCGCCATTCCTCATCGCGCAAGGTAGGAAAACCACATTGGCTAAATTGTTGATGCGCTTCACCACGAATCTGTTGCAACCAAGCTAAATGCTGACCGGGCAACTGCTCGCAAAGCTCCTCATATTCAGCCGCATAAGGGCTGACTGCGTTATCTTGAGCCATTATGCCGCCTGCCCCTCAACCCAGCTATAACCTTTTGCTTCCAATTCCAAAGCCAGCTCAGGACCGCCGGATTTAACAATTTTGCCATCCGCCAGAACATGGACGAAATCCGGCTTGATATAATCTAATAAGCGTTGATAATGGGTAATCATCAAAAATGATCGATCCTGTGAACGTAAGGAATTAACCCCATCAGCAACAATTTTCAAGGCATCAATATCCAGACCGGAATCGGTTTCATCCAAAATACAGAGTTTAGGCTCCAACACCGCCGCCTGTAGAATTTCATTACGTTTCTTCTCGCCGCCGGAAAATCCTTCGTTAACGGCGCGATACAAAAATTTCTCATCCATTTGTAATAATTTAACCTTGTCCTTGACCAAGGCTAAAAAGTCCATCGCATCGACTTCATTTAAACCATGATGCTTCCGAATAGCGTTTAAAGCTGCCTTTAATAGATAGATATTACTGACGCCGGGAATTTCCACCGGATATTGAAAAGCCAGAAAAACCCCTTCACGCGCACGATCTTCCGGTTCCATATCCAACAAATCCCGACCTTGGTAACTCACCGAACCTTGGGTAATTTCATAACCGCTTTTGCCGGATAACACATGCGATAAAGTGCTTTTACCGGCGCCGTTCGGCCCCATAATGGCATGCACTTCGCCTGGGTTAATTTGTAAATTCAGACCTTTTAAAATTTGTTTACCTTCAACGCCCGCGTGAAGATTATTGATATTTAACATAATATTCCTAAAACTATTTTGATTAACCGACCGAGCCTTCCAAACTAATGCCCAACAAGGCCTGCGCCTCTACCGCAAATTCCATCGGCAATTCTTTGAACACGTCTTTACAAAAACCATTCACAATCATGGACACCGCATCTTCCGCCGACAATCCCCGTTGTTGGCAGAAAAACAACTGATCCTCGCTGATTTTTGAGGTGGTGGCCTCATGCTCGACTTGCGCAGAAGGTTGTTTCACCTCAACATAAGGGAAAGTATGCGCCCCGCAGGCATCGCCAACCAATAAGGAATCACATTGCGTATAATTGCGCGCGTTATCGGCTGATTTAGCCACCTTGACTAAGCCTCGATAAGTGTTTTGCGCCTTGCCTGCTGAAATCCCTTTGGAAACAATATTACTGGAGGTATTTTTACCGACATGAATCATTTTAGTGCCGGTATCGGCCTGCTGAAAATTATTGGTTAAAGCGACTGAATAAAACTCGCCAATCGAGTTATCCCCCAATAACACGCAACTTGGATATTTCCAGGTAATCGCCGAACCGGTCTCCACCTGCGTCCACGACACTTTGGAATTCACCCCGCGACATTCGGCGCGTTTGGTCACGAAATTATAAATACCGCCTACGCCATCTTTATCACCCGGATACCAATTTTGCACGGTTGAATATTTGATTTCCGCATTATCCATCGCCACCAATTCAACCACCGCCGCATGCAACTGATTCTCATCCCGCATCGGCGCGGTGCAGCCTTCCAGATAACTAACATGACTGTCTTCATCGGCAATAATCAACGTCCGCTCAAATTGGCCGGTGTTGGCCGCATTGATTCTGAAATAGGTCGATAACTCCATCGGACAGCGCACGCCTTTGGGGATATAGACAAAAGACCCGTCGGTAAACACGGCTGCATTCAAAGCTGCGAAAAAATTATCGCCGGTTGGCACAACCGTTCCTAAATACTGCTGAACCAATTCCGGATAATCATTTAAAGCTTCGGAAATCGGACAAAAAATCACCCCGGCTTCTTTCAGTTTACCTTTGAAGGTGGTCGCTACTGAAACGCTATCGAAAACCGCATCGACAGCCACCCCTGCCAAGCGCTCCTGCTCATCCAGCGGTATCCCCAATTTTTTATACGTTTCCAATAACTCAGGATCAACCTCATCCAGACTTTGCGGCTTATCTTCCTTTTTTTTCGGCGCAGAATAATAACTGATCGCCTGATAATCAATCGGATCAATATTCAATTGCGCCCAATCCGGCTCAGCCATTTTCTGCCAATGCCGAAACGCCTTTAGACGATATTCCAACATGAATTCCGGTTCATTTTTGATCTTAGATAAACGCCTGATAACGTCTTCATCCAAACCCGGTTCAAAGGTTTCGGTTTCTAATTCGGTCACAAAGCCTTGTTTATACTCCTGACCAATCAGATCCTCGATTTTTTCTGCACTTGATGACATATTTTTTCTCAACGATATAAACTACTGACCGGAATAAAAACTTCATCCGGCTGATGAACGGGCAAAATTAAATCCGCCAGGGTAACCGACTCCAGGGCATTATTAATTTTTTGATTAATCAAATGCCAATTACCCTGAATATGACAACCGCTGGCCTGTTCACAACTTTTATGCGACTCGGAACATTCGGTTAAGGCAATCGGCCCTTCCAAAGCGCTGATCACTGTCGCCACAGTGATTTTTTCAGGCTCGCGCGCTAAAAGATAACCGCCCTTAGCGCCGCGCGCCGACTGCAACACTCGCGCTTTAACCAACAACTTCAAAATCTTGCTGACAGTCGGCTGTGCGATGCCGGTCGCCTCGGCCACTTCGACAGCGGAATAACGATGGGCTGTATTTTTAGCCATAAAACTTAATATAACCGTAGCGTAATCAGTTAATTTACTCAGCCGCAACATGAATTCTCCTCTCAATTGGGACTATTTTAGTACTATTTAATTTCCGAGTAAAGTACTAAACTATTTTCTTGATTGACACATTCATTTAGATCAGAAACCAGTGACCCTTGCAGACAAAACTGGCAATACAAATCACTTTGGGGCATGATGCATCTTTACCTCAGGAACAATCACGGAACAACTTTAGCGATGAGCAACGCATTTCAGCTAACCCATAACATTAAGAAAATTGTTGAGCAGGCTGAAAACAGTGCTGAAGTGGAAATTTTATGGCTTTATGGATCACAAGCCAGAGGCAGCGCAAATGAAAACAGTGATTATGATTTAGCTATCGCATTCAAAACTTATATTAAAGACCCTGTAGAACGCCGTTTGCGACCTGAGTTATTAGCATTGAAATGGACAAAACGACTGAGTATCCAATTATCGATTGTCGATATCAACCTTGCCCCCTTGCCTCTAGCTTATACCGTCGTAGAAGACAATACTCTGCTCTATTGCCGCAACCAGTTTCGACGCTATGTAGAAGAACAACGCATCATGTCTAAATGGGAGCTGGACTACCTTCACCATCGGAAGCGCTATGGTTAATACGTATGCCGAAGCTATTCGGCAACATGTTAATGAAACTGTTGAAGACCTGGAATCTATCCATAAAATTTTGCAGCAACGCGCATGGACAAGAGTTGAACGAAAAGGCGCGGAAAGATTATTGCAAACCTTGGTTGAAGCCTGTATCGGCGTATCCAAACATTGGCTAAAACAGAAAAATAAAGTGATCCCTGTTGACGCCTATTCCGTATTTGAAAAGTTGATGGAATTGCAATTGATCTCAATGGATGAGATAGAAGAATGGCAGCGCATCATTGGATTAAGAAATGCAATCGTGCATGATTATTTAAACCTGGACGAAAAAGTGATTAAAGCGATTATCGTTAATAAAATGTATTTGAAATTAAAAAGTTTTGCTTTAGATGTAAGCGACAAGCTTAATGCCGTTCAGTAATAAATACAGAACAATCACATGATGACTAACAACCTTGTACAATTACAACAACTTGAACAATACTTGTGTAGTCACGATGAAATTGAACTGGCCATCTTAATCGGCAGCCGAGCAACCGGCCACGCAAAGCCTGATAGCGACTGGGACATCGCCATACGCTGGAAAAATAAAATGGACGCCATCACCCGCTTGAAAACAATGGAAACATTTAAGCGAAGCTTGGCAAATCACCTAAAACTTGCAGAAACACACGTTGATTTAATTGATTTGAGCTATGCAAACCTCACCATGAAGGCCGTTGTTGCAGAAGAAGGAGTACCGTTAAAAGGCGGCGAAAGCCTTGCCTGGATGCATTTTTTACAACGCACCTGGCGTGAATTGGAAGAATTTTATTGGGATGAGCTGTATGCGGCTGAAAATTTATCAAGCTGAGACCGCGCGAATAGCCAGCGAACAATCGGCATTATTAAATGACGCCGCCACCATGCTTTCACATGAGCGCCATAAACAACTAATGCTGTTTTTCAATGGAATGAGATTATATTCCGCCAATCAATCAAAATGACATTCAGGAATCAAAAACTTAAACAAAGCGCCTCCCTGTTTAGCTTCCGCCCAAATTTTTCCACGATGCAAATCAATAATTTCCTGACTAATCGCTAACCCCAGGCCGGTACCGGTTTCATTATTAGGGGTTTTAGATCCTTGTGCGAATTTGTCGAAAACTTTCTCCAACTCATTTTCTGGAATGCCGACGCCTTGATCTGCGATACTAAACAATAGAGCCGGTTTACCGTCGATAAAATCACGGCTTAAACCTATGCATATCGTTTTTCCGGATTGGCTGAACTTAATGGCGTTGGACAATAAATTGGCGACCACCTGCCCGATTCGAAATTCATCACATTGGGCAATCATGAGGTCTTCAATATCTGTACGAATAGTTAAATTGCGTTCCGAAATTCGACTGGCTTGACTGCTTATACATTGTTCAACAATTTCTTTTAGATCATGATTATCATATTTTAACTCCATTTGCCCGGCTTCCAATTTGGATAGATCCAGCAAATCGTTTAACAATACCAATAACCTAGCGCCGCTGCTTTGGATGTTTTCAAAATAACCGTGTAATTTTTCTCTATTGGCCGTTTCGCTATTGCGAATGCCGAATTGGGCAAAGCTTAATATTCCATGTAAAGGAGTGCGCAATTCATGAGACATTTTGGCCAAGAACTCGGATTTGCTGTAATTAGCCCTTTCCGCTTCATCACGCGCTTTGATCAATTTTTTTTCAGCCACAAACTGTTTGGTAATATCTCGCGCCGCAGCAAAAATACCGGCCACCCTACCCTTTCTATCTTTATAAACCGATGCATTAAAAGAAACCGGTGTAATAGAACCATCAACATGTTTTAATTTCAAAAAAGAATCGCGGATAAAGCCATGATGCAAAACGTTTTGAAAACATTCTTGTAATATTTTCGGCTCGGTGAAATATTCAGCCAATGGGGAACCCAGCAATTGTTTGCGCTCCACGCCAGTCATCGCTTCCATTGCCGTATTGACATCTAATATCGCTCCCTGTTCGGAAATGGTAATTAAAGGGTCTAAGCTAGTCTCAATGATATTGCGGGTATACCTATCATTTTCCTTGATTTTTTCCTGTAGAGTAATATCGACGCCGGTGCCTCGCATCGCTACAGGCTGATCCTGTTCATCATATTCAACAACGCCTTTGCAGTGGATTAAAATGACTTCATTATTGCTCTTGACGCCACGATAAACCACCTCGTAATTTTTGTGATTTTCAATAGCGTCATTAATTGCTTGCTGCACAACCTGCCTATCTTCCGGGTAAAGCGTTTTTTCAAAAAAATCAAAGTCCAGTTCGAATTCTTGAGGTTTATATCCAAAAACTTCGAATAAGCCGTCGGACCAAAATATCTCGCCGGTATTCAGATTGTATTCCCAGTATCCCATCGTGGCGATTTTATGACCCAAATCTAAAATATCGAAAAAATTTATATAATTATGATATTTTTTTTGAGACAACTCCAAATCATTATGTTGGCTGATGAATTCGCCTAAATCGACAACTACTACATTCAAAAAATTAATGTGATTGTCGATGACGGACTGGGCGTTATCGACTTGTTGAAGATTAAGGTCGAATATATTTAGAGTTGCGCTTTCGGATTCATTAATAGCAATTGAAAAAGTTTTCTGAACGGCCTGTCTATCAAAGTCAGCATGGCTGACAAAACGCTTATTATAAAAAATTTCGATGCAGATGCGTTGTTCCGCAGGCCAGGCATGAGGCATTAATTGGACAATTTGCTCTAAAATAGCATCCAATGAGGTTTGCGTTGAGGTGAATAATTTACCAATCTGATAAAGCACGCGAAGCTCATCGGTCGATAAACAATCTATTCCTTCATTGTTATCAGTATTCATTAATATTACTAATCTTTTTTCTCATTAATTGTAGCGACTTTTTTAAGATAGAGTAAAAAAAGACGCGAAACAAATAATTCCATACTTCCCAATAAAATATAACGCACAAAACAAATATGGAAATTGAGCTATATTATAAAAAACCTTTCCAATGTTTATGAAAACATTATGTTAGCAATAAACATAATTAGCTTTTTTGGGAGTCAGAAAAAGATGGTTTATATCATTCGACTCGCTTTCTTTTTGTTTTTGCTAAACCCGCATGCTACCCTGCTCGCTGGTGAGGGAACCATAAAATTAACTGAATTAACCGTACATGCGCGTATGCGCTCGGAACAAATTCAAATGGTCCCCATCAGCATCAGCGCTTTTTCAGCAACCGACATTGAAGACGCCGATATCGATGATACCGCCAAATTTATTGAACTGTCGCCGAATATCAATTTAAACCAATCTCAATCAGCCGGCACATCTTTTTTAACTATACGCGGAATCAGCCAAGTCAGAAACGGCGAACCTCCGGTTGCAACCATTGTTAACGGCGTTTTACAAATTAATGCGCGACAATTTACGCGAGAACTTTACGATATTGAACAAATTGAAGTGTTGCGCGGACCGCAAAGCGCGCTATATGGACGCAACGCCATCGGCGGAGCGATTTTAATTACCACTCAAAGACCGGGTAATCAATGGAAAAGCCACTGGCGTTTCAGTTACGGACAGGAAAATGAATATTTAGGCCAACTATCAGTTGGCGGCGCATTGATTGATGATCAATTATTTCTGCGTATGGCGGGCCGCTATTTGGAACATGACGGTTATTACAACAACATTACGCTTAATCAAAAAGTCGATTTCAAAAAGGATTATTCATTTAACGCGCAAATCAACTGGCTGCCCACCGACCAACTGGAAATGGAAGTGAATTTCGCTTTTAATCGACATCGGGGCGGCGGCCTGAATTTTCAGTATCAACCCGCCATACTTGCAGCAAACGGTATTAATTTAGCCTCCGATACGCCCTTTCCTTTTGATTTTAGTCGAGCGAACGCTGACTCAGTAACAAAACATTTTATCGCCAATAATCGGAGTCATAACCAGCGCAAAATTGAAGAGGTCTCCCTTAAACTGGAGTATTTTGCCGATTTCGCCACCTTCACTTCCATCAGTTCATGGAATCATTTGGAAGAATATATCTCCGGCGATCAATTCGCTTATAGCGCTGATTTGACGCGCGATTTTGGCGGAGGCTTTGTCGTCGACGGCGGTCAAAGTCAATATGTGAATATTGATGCGATCAGTCAGGAATTTCGCATTAGTTCTAATGAAGACAATGACTTTCGTTGGTTGCTAGGCAGTTATGCGCTGTTTACCGATCGATTTGTTTCATCCACCACCAGCGACGATAATGGCTTTGGAATCTTGTATATAGACCATCAACCAAGCACCGACCCGCGCAATCCCACCCGCACGTTTTTGGCCGATGATAACGATAATACCGCCTGGGCTGTTTTCGCAAACTTAGCCTACAACTTTACCGAGAAACTGGAAGCTAATTTCGCCTGGCGCTATGACCAAGATAGAAGGCGACAAAAAGTTTCGCCATTCAATACAGCCGGTGAACCCGGCGCCGTGAACTACGCGACTTTTAGTCAATTTCAACCGCAAGCGGCGTTAACTTACCAACTCTTGGATAATTTGAATTTATTTAGCTCCTGGGGCATCGGATTTCGTAGCGGACAATTCAATCAAAACAGCATTGCAGAGGCAGCCAAAGCCAGTGGTTTGAACGGTGTTAAAGATGTGACTGATCGTGAAAAAACCGAGAACATTGAAATCGGCTTTAAAAGCAATTGGCTGAACAATAGCATGCGGATTAACGGCAGCCTGTTCTACACCAAACAAAGCAACAGACCTTATTTTGTGTTTATAGGCGAAGTCGGCGCGCAAGTTTTAGTGAATATCAATGAAGTGGAAATAATCGGCGGCGAACTGGAAATACAGAAGCAATGGTTTGAAGGCTTTAACAGTTACTTGGCTTTAGGCTACAGCTCCAGCTCAATCAAGAACTATGCCTTAAATAACGCCTTAAGTGGTAATTACGCGCCCTATATACCGGAATATACGCTCAACACCGGTATTCAATACCGGCATCCGTTTAATGCCCATATCGGAATGCTGACGCGCGTCGATTTTCAACGCCTAGGCAAACAGTATTGGGACCCTGAAAATTCAACAGCCCGCTCAGCGCTCAATTTGCTTAATCTCAAGATCGGGCTTGAAGACCCTAAAAAACAATGGTCAATTATGTTCAAAGTTGATAATGCGCTCAATGAAGCTTATAACTCTGAATGGGTTCGGGGCGGATTCGCTCATCCGGCGCCGCCGCGACATTGGGGCATAGATTTTCAATGGCGTTATTGATCTGCCTCAAACAAAGCTCCGTTATTCTTTGCTATCCTTAAACGTTTGCATCCATCGATGCTTACCCCACTCATTACCCCGAAAAACATTAATGTTTTCAGACCAATCTATACACTACACAACGATTGCTATCAAAACCCCCGCACCTTCCTCCAAAAACCGCTATCAAGCGGTATAATCAGCTTATCAATTAAGAAAACATCCATAAGGAAATCATAATGGCTACTCATCGTCTATCATTCACCTATTTGTCTCAGGAAGATTTACTTGACGCCGGTTGTTTCGACCTGCGCATGGCCATGGAAGTGGCGGAAAAAACCATGTTGGATTTTGAAGATCATCGCATTCTATTCCCTGAGAAAATCGTTCAGATTTTTGACCAAGCCAGTCAAGACCGCATCAATTGCCTGCCCGCCACATTACTGGATGAAAAAATTTGCGGCGCTAAATGGGTTTCGGTATTCCCGCGCAACCCCAAAAAACATGACATGCAAAACCTATCCGCTGTCTTTATTTTATCTGAAATCGAAACCGGCTTTCCGGTGGCGATTATGGAAGGCACCTTGGCTTCTAATATGCGGGTGGCGGCAATGGGCGGCATCGCCGCCAAACATTTAGCCAAAAAAGACAGCGAGACAATCGGCTTTATCGGCGCAGGCGAACAAGCGAAAATGCATTTATTAGCCATGAAGGTCGTCCGTCCTAGTCTTAAGGAATGCCGGGTATCCGCCAAAACAGCTGCGGAAGAAGAACAATTTATCAATGAATTATCCCCATTGATACCCGATATGAATTTTATCAGTTGCCAAACCGTCGCTAAACAAGCTATGGAAGATGCTGACATATTAGTGACCGCCACCAGCGCGCAAGCGCCTTTATTGAAAGCGGAATGGGTGAAACCCGGCGCATTTTACAGCCATGTCGGCGGCTGGGAAGACGAATACGCGGTGGCTCAACAATGCGATAAAATTGTCTGCGATGATTGGGAAACGGTCACACATCGCACCCAAACCTTAAGCCGCATGTATAAAGAAGGCTTGCTTTCTCATAACGACTTACACGCAGACCTGCATGAGTTGGTATCGGGTCATAAGCCCGGACGCCAATCCGAGCAAGAGCGAATATACTTCAATGCCGTCGGATTAGCCTATGTGGATGTCGCCATCGCCAACAGCATGTATCAAAGAGCCACTGCGGCGCATATTGGGTCCAGCATGAATTTACAAGACACGATGGTTTTTGAACACCACAATATCGTCGCCAAAATCCGCTTATAAACATTATGTTCAAACAACTTTCGGAACCTTTAGAAACCATTAGCGTGACTTTAAACGGTCATAAAATCGATGCCGCAAAAGGCATGACTGTCGCGGCTTTAGCGTTAAGTCAAAACTTACCCTATACCCGCACTACTCCAGTTTCCGGCGCCCGGAGAGCGCCGTTTTGCATGATGGGCGTCTGTTATGACTGTTTAATGATGATCGACGGGATTCCCAATCAACGCGCTTGCGCAACATTACTGAGCGAAGGCATGCGAATTGAAACCCAACAAGCCAACGGGCCGGACTGGGGTGAACGATGAAAAACAAACATTATCCCCTATTGATCATCGGCGGCGGCCCGGCCGGCTTAAGCGCCGCCGCTCTGGCCGCCGAACACGGCCTGGCTTGCGCGTTAATTGATGAACAAGCCGAACCCGGCGGGCAAATCTACCGCGCGATTGAATCCATACCTGAACCACACGCCAAACTGTTAGGCTCAGAATATCAACGCGGAAAAGGCTTGGCGCAGGCATTCAGAAACAGCTCGGCTGACTATTTGCCGGAAACTCGAGTATGGTCGCTAAACGCTGATCTGCAAATCGGCGCGACCCGACAAGATCAGGCGTACATGCTCAGCGCCGAACGCATTATCATCGCCAGCGGCGCCATGGAAAGACCGGTTCCTTTTCCGGGCTGGACGCTGCCGGGCGTTATGCAGGCCGGGGCCGGACAGATTTTATTCAAAACCGCTGGTTTAGTCCCGGATAACGGCGTAGTTCTAGCCGGTTCCGGGCCGTTATTATTGTTACTGGCCTGGCAATACCTGCACGCCGGGGTGGAAATTAAAGCCCTTTTGGATGTCACTCCGCTAGGCAATCACCTGACCGCTTTACCCAAATTACCGAAAGCCTTACTGGCTCATCATTATTTGACCAAAGGCATCGCTTATCAAATTGATCTAAAACGCGCGGGCGTTCCGATGTATCTAGGCGTTTCTGATTTAAAAGCCGAAGGCGATGAAAAACTGCAAACCGTACAATTCAAACATCGCGGTAAAACCAAAACCTTGGAAAGCGAATTATTATTGACCCATTTCGGCGTCATTCCGCAAATCGCTTTAACTGAAGCCGCCGGTTGCCGACATGATTGGGACGGCAATCAACAATGTTGGCGACCGCAACATGACGATTGGGGAAAAACCAGCATCGAAAAACTATGGATTGCAGGAGACGGAGCCGGAATTAACGGCGCTCGTTCGGCTGAGCATGCCGGTCGCTTGGCGGCTTTAGACGTGTTGCAATCATTAAAGCTGATTGCCGTTGAAAAACGCGATCAACTGTCAAAGAAAGACCGTCAATGGATGTTAGCCGACCGGCATATCCGTCCCTTTCTGGAAGCCTATTTTCAATTACCAAAAAGTTTATTGACGGTACCGCAAGATGACACAGTCGTTTGCCGATGCGAGGAAATCAGCGCCGGTGAAATACGCGCTCAAGTTAATAACGGCCACGACAACAGCAATCAACTCAAATACTTTACCCGCTGCGGCATGGGGCCTTGCCAAGGCCGACAATGCAGCAACGCCGTCGCGCATATTGTCGCCGATTGCAGCGGTAAAAACATACCTGAAACAGGATTGTTTCGCGGCAGACCGCCTATCGCGCCGTTGACGTTAAAACAACTGGCGGCAATGGATGTGGAGGAACAAACATGAACAGTGATGTCATTATCATCGGCGGCGGACTGATGGGCGCATCCTGCGCGTTACAATTATCCATGCGCGGTTTGCAATGTATTGTGTTGGAAAAAGACAGTCCCGGTCGTCATGCATCAGGCGCCAATGCAGGCGGATTGAGACAATTAAACCGCGACCCGGCGGAAATTCCGCTCACCGTGGAAGCCGCGAAAATGTGGCGTAATATCGAAGCCTTGGTCGATTCCGATTGCGACGCCCGCTTTCCCGGTCAGATACGCCTAGCTGAAAACAAGCAAGATTTAGCAAAATTACAACAACGCGCAGATTTGGTCACTCAACTGGGTTATCATCATGAGGAAATGATCGGAGAGGATGAACTTTATCAACTAGTCCCCACCCTAACGCCTGGCTGTGTCGGCGGCTTGATTTGCCGCCAGGATGGATACGGCAGGCCTTACCACACCTTAACGGCGTTTCGCCGTAAGGCAGAATCCTTAGGCGCTCAATTTATCTCCGACGCAAAAGTGCAAAGCATTCAACAACAAGGCGAAAGTTGGCAAATCAACACCGATCAGGAACGCTACAGCGGCGGAGTATTGCTAAACTGCGCTGGCGCTTGGGCCAATCAAATAGCCGAACAATTAGACGAAACAGTTCCCCTGGAGCCGCGCGCTTTAATGCTAATGGTCACCGAACGGCTGCCGCACTTTGTCGACCCGGTATTAGGCGCGGCCAGCCGCAAATTATCCTTCAAACAAATGCAAAACGGTACCGTGATCATCGGCGGCGCGCAAATCGCCAAACTGGATTTCGCCCGTGAACACACTGAAATCGATTGGCCGACCATGGTGGAATGCGCCAAAACAGTCTTGAGGTTTTTCCCGCAACTAGGCGATGTGCGCATCGTCAGAGCCTGGGCGGGAATTGAAGCCATCATGCCGGATAACATACCGGTTATCGACGCCTCGCAAACTTTTGCAAACGCCTATCACGCGTTCGGGTTTTCCGCTCACGGTTATCAACTTTCACCCATCATCGGTCGAATCATGGCTGGACTGATTACAGACGGCAAAACCGACTTTCCATTACACCCTTTTCGTATTAACCGCTTTCAAACGGAGAACGCATGACTATCACCCGCCTCGGCACAGAACGCCGCCGCATGAGTAAAATCGTCATTCATAACGATACCGTTTATTTATGCGGCCAAGTCTGCAAAGACGCCAACGCCGACATAAAACAACAAACTCAGACCATGTTGGATAAAGTTGACGCCTTGCTGGAAGAAGCCGGCAGCGACCGCCGCCATATTTTATCCGCGACGGTTTACGTAAGAGACATGAAAGACTTCGCCGCCATGAACGAAGTTTGGGACGCATGGGTGATAGAAGGCTACTCCCCGGCCCGCGCTTGTGTAGAAGCACGGATGGCCCGCCCCGAATTATTAGTCGAAGTCTCAATCATCGCGGCTTTAATAAAGGACGGCTAACCATGAAATCCCTACCGGATCAACTAAACGCTTATAAACAAACGCCCGTATTTACCCAAGATACCGTACCCGAAGGATTGCTCAAAGCGCATACCACAAAAACAGGCGTCTGGGGAAAAATACAGGTATTAGAAGGCAAACTACTGTACGTCATCGAAACTCAACCGAATGAAAGCATTGAATTAAACGCCGAACGACCGGGCATTGTGGAGCCGCAAATACCGCATCATGTTAAGCCGTTGGGTAATGTGCGTTTCTGGGTGGAATTTTACCGATGAAATATCTTTAATTGAAACATAGCTTAATCAAATTGTAGTGAATAATATTTCAGTCGCATAATATTTCTGACCTCGCCGGGAAACCTGAGTAAATTTTGAATTGACACCTCTCGTACCTAACAGATAAACTAATCACTATTGGTATTAATGCCTGATTTTACGGGTAATATTGATTATCAGGGCGAATTTGCCTGATCATAATAAAGTTATGCTTTCTAAAATTTGAGGAGAATATTGTTTGAACCCTAAAACTGACACAGTACCCTTGATTACCACTTCTTACTTCTCTCTTTAAATAATAAGAGATTCATAAGGAATTTTTAAACCATGATGTAATCGCTTTATCATTTCAAGGCTCAAGTCTCTTTTTCGATTGAGTATTTCAGATACACGTCCCATACTGCCAATAAAAGGCTGTAAATCTTTTCGTGTTAAATTATTTTGTTCCATTAAAAACTTTATCGCTTCAACAGGTTCAGAAGCTGGAATAGGGTAATGCTCTTCCTCGTACTTTTCAATAAGTAAAGATAAAACCTCTAATTCATCACGTTCTGGAGTGTCATTTTCAGCTTCCCAAAGGTGATTAACTCGTTCTAAAGCTTCATTTAACTGTCTATCATTCTTGATGAGTTTTAATTTCATTTTGTCACCTATATTTCTTCAATATTCTTAATCTTATCGTATTCTTCATGAGTTCCAACAAATCGAATCAGCATCATTTTGTTGTGATAATCAACTCTGGTGACAATTCGATATTTATTCCCACAAATATTAAATACAACGCGATTATTTTTTAAAATACTCGCACTCTTAAGATTTTCCTTAATTTTATGAGGAGTAGTCCATTCAGCTTTTAATGAATAGTTATACCATTCTGTCATTGCCGTTTTTGCATCGGCATATTCTGGGCTACTTTCCCAAAAAAGTCTTAATGTCGATTTAGCTATAATCCTCATTTATTAATGATAGCATATTCCCGTATTGGGAATATTTATTTTTAATGCAGAAAAGGGGTTGAAAGCTTAAGAGTTTAGCTAGCTTGAAAGCAGAAAAGAAAGGTTGTACATGATTTTTTCGACGCATGACGCTTTTAGCGGTCAACTGGATGCACAGGTTAGGCTTTTTTTCTTGAGAACCCCAAAAGCCCAAATATACCCGTCCCAAATAGCCAAACTGTAGCTGGAATGGGAATAGGAGCATATCGATCGAGTCGACCCCATTGGTTGGTGCCATTGACCCCATTGGTTGGCGGACCCCATTGGTTGGCGACTCAATCAGGCTGCTTCACAAAAAGCTATTTTCATAGCATCATTCACACTTTCACTTAGCCCCGGGCTCGTCCAACAAACGGTTCAGATGGTGGTTTCGCGCTGCGCGCGAATCACCATCTAACCTTATTCGTTATACTATTTTGTCATATTCTTCTGGTTCTATATCAGGTACTGAATTTAATACCTTCTCAAAATCCTCTCTTTTGCCTAGCAATGCTTCCTTCTCAAGATAGTCTTGGG
>SPJM01000093.1 GCA_006844585.1 Methylococcaceae bacterium
GCTTGTTTATCCTGTTCCCAGGCTCGCGTCAATTCCCTCAAGTGATGCGCATTGCAGAGCGAATGTGTGCAGTCATAGTGATAATAGGGCTTCCAATGATCATGACATAAAATGCCATGATAAAGCGGTAAAATGCCTATGTCATTCATGGCTTCTGTGCCACGTTTGGTATGAGGAAAGAAGTGCGTCCACTGGTCATTGGACGTTCCATGAAGCCAATGACGCTTACCATTAATATTGATGCCTGTTTCATCGGCATGAATACAGGGCGATTCGACGAGGTGCTCTTTACTGATAGCTTCAAATTCAGCTAATTGCTCATAAGCTTGATGATTGAAATTATAAATGGAGCCTTCACTCATCGGCAGACCTAACTGATCAGCGAAATACTCCTGTATTCGGTTGTAAGGCAATAACTGATATTGCGAAAGATAAACCACATGCGCTTTTACGCCATGACCATATTGCACCGCTTTAGTGACTTCATCTGGAAAAGGCGCTGTAAAACACTGCCCTTTTTCATTGATCAACCGTTGTGCCTGGTATTCTGTCACCACCCTTGAAATATCAATATCGAATACCTGACGTGTTTCAAAGCCATCTTCCGTGTATTGTCCTTTTGGCAGGGTTCGGCGATCAAGGGTAATGACTTCGACTTCATCCGGGTCATCAATTTTTTGAAGTGTCGTGCCGATATGTGATTTTTGTCCACCAGAAGGCTTATCTGATTTTTTTCGATTGCCTTTTTTCCGGTTGGGATCACTGGCAGGTGGTTTACTGCTGTTTTTGCTGTTCAGCGTTACTCGATTGAGTAATACCGTGACTAATAATAGAATCACTTCCAATGCTGATTTTAACGCAGGCGAGATATCACGCTCAGTTTCTAGCAACTGTTTGGCATGATTGATTGCCGAATCAACATCAATGGATTCTATTTTCAAGGGGTAACCGGTATTGCGTTAAGAACAGCTATATTATCTCATGGGTTTTAAAACCCTAATTTTCCTTATTGTATACAATTGTAAGGCGATTAAAAAAGTTGTTCGAGGTCGTCATTGTCTGAGGAGGTTTTTCGGCATGACGAGTGCCCTAGAAGCAATGCAGCATGAATTAATAGACTGCTGGAAGGTTCACTAAAAATTACAAAAATCAGGCTAAAGCCTTGTCAAGCACTTTTTTAACTTATTTACGCTGAGTAGTTACGTTTCGGGTTATATAAAATCCTCAGTCCTAAATTTGACGGCTACACACAGAGAGGGATGAATGAGTGTTAAAAGTAATGTAACTACTCAGCTTCGCTGAGTAGTTACTAATGTTTTAAATAAATAGGCGCTATTGAATTGCGCGCAATGCATAGCCTACATTAGTCTCCACTAGATGCCATTAATTGAGGAATCAAATCAGCCAAAGTTGCGTGTTGACGTTCCTGCTTCAAACGATTAGCCAAAAGAATACTCTTTAATTCGTTCAAAGCTTGCTCAAAATCGTCATTCACAACAAGGTAATCGAACTCATGATAATGGCTCATTTCAGTTACCGCATCGCGCATGCGTCTGGCGATGATTGCTTCGCTATCCTGGCCTCTGGATCTTAATCGACTTTCCAAAACCGCTATCGAAGGCGGCAGAATAAAAATTGACTGACTTTCCGGCAACATGTGCTTAATTTGTCTCGCCCCTTGCCAATCAATTTCCAAAATAGTATCAATGCCGTTTTGCAAGTTCATCTCAACGCTTTGTTGAGAAGTGCCATAATAATTATCGAATACTTGGGCATATTCCAAAAATTCTCCCTCGTCGATCATTCCTTTAAATTCATCGCCCGATACAAAGCAATAATCTTTTCCATCGGTTTCGCCGTCGCGCATTGCTCGCGTGGTATGGGAAACTGAAACCCCCAGATTCGCCACTTGCGCGTTTAATTGCTTAACTAAACTGGTTTTCCCGGCGCCGGAAGGCGCAGAAATAATATATAAAATACCTCTACTCATCATTATGCATTAAGAAAATTAAAGATCTGATTGAATACTGATTTTTTTAGGGTGATTACCCAGCTTGAGCGCGGTCAATTCCCCTCCCCACAAACAACCGGTATCGATTGCATAACAATTGTAACCGTGAAAAAAACCTAATGTAGACCAATGCCCGAAAACGATTTTCATGTTGATGCTTTTCCGCCCCGGCACGGCATACCAAGGCATTAAATGCGGATGTTGAGACCCCGGCTCGCCTTTTTGATGAAAATCCAAACGACCGTGACGATCACAATAACGCATGCGGGTAAAGCAATTGACAATAAAACGCGCTTTTTCCATATTCGCCAAATCTTTAGACCAAATATCCGGTTTATCGCCATACATGGTTTTAAAGAAATAGCCGTAATCCGAACCGCGAAATATTTTTTCCACTTTAGCAGCCATTTTTTGAGTGGTGTCAAACCCCCATTGCGGCGGCAAACCGGCATGCAACATGCAAAAATCTTTATTGTGATGAAAAATGGGTCTTTTCCTCAGCCAATCAATCAATTCCTCACAATCCGATGCTTCCAAAACCTGCGATAAGGTATCTTTTCGGCGAGTTTTACGCTGATTCAAAAAAGTAGCAATCAAATGCAAATCATGATTACCCAATACCGTCACCGCAGAATCACCTAATGATTTTATAAAACGCAAAGTCTCCAAAGATTTCGGACCGCGATTGACTAGATCGCCGACAAACCACAGCTCATCCCGTTTTGCTTCAAAATCGAGTTTATCCAATAACCGACGTAATTGATCATAACATCCCTGAACATCGCCAATCGCGTATATAGCCATCAGTGCAAGGTTCGCGGAATGGACAGGGTAAATTTAGGAATCGCCGCCTTAAAGTTTTCACCGCTATCGGAAATCATTGTGTAGCGTCCCTCCATCACTGCGACCGGCGTTTCAATCATCGCTCCGCTGGTATATTTAAAAGACTCGCCGGGCTTCAAATAAGGCTGTTCGCCAATGACGCCTTTACCGCTGACCTCCTGAATTTTACCATTGGAGTCAGTAATCAGCCATTCGCGGGAAATTAATTTTGCCGGAATCAAACCTTTATTGGTTATAGTAATCGTATAAGCAAACACATAACGTTCATCTTTCGGAGATGATTGCGCTTCAATGTATTGAGGCAAAGCTTCGACTATAATATTATTTTTTTCTTTCATATGTAAATGATATAGCAATTCAAGGCATAATTTCATCTTAAACTTATCATGATTCTCAATAACCAGCGTTTTTTCACCGGGTTTATCGTATTCTTGCTAATCAGCGGTCTTGTTCAGCCGGCTTTAGCTGAAGACGCCAGAGACCTGTTCGCCGCTGCTGGCAACGGCAATACCGCCCGCTTAAGCGCTTTATTAAAACAAGGCATAGCAGTCAATGAAAAAAACGCCCAAGGCCGAACAGCGTTAATGATGGCCGGGTTCAATGGTAATCTGCGTAATGTTAAATTGCTGATCAGTTACGGCGCTGATGTCAATATTGCTGATCAACAAGGCGTCACCGCCTTGATGGACTCAGTCACCTTCGGCAATGCTAAAATTATTTCACTACTGATTGCCTCCGGAGCGGATATTAATGCAACTGACCAGCAAAATTCAACCGTCTTAACCAGAGCGAAAAAAATAGCCCCCAAACATATTCTTAAAATACTGGAACAAGCCGGCGCCAAAGAAAAGCAGGAAATCGAAGAACCGCAACAAACTGAACAAGCGCCGCCCACTCCACCCGCCGAGCAAGCCCCGGCGGAACCAAGCCCAAACGACGACCAACAAGCCCCTACGGAGCCGCAATGAAGCAAAACCCTGAACCTTTACATATTCACATCCTCGGCATTTGCGGAACCTTTATGGGCGGCCTGGCCTTAATCGCCCGCGAATTGGGCTACCGGGTCAGCGGTTCGGATCAAAATGTCTACCCGCCGATGAGCACTCAGCTAGAGCAACAAGGCATCCGCCTGATGAATGGCTATAAAGCCGAAAATCTGGATTGCAAACCGGATTTAGTGGTGATCGGCAATGCCTTATCACGCGGCAATGAAGAGGTTGAAGCGGTTTTAAATCGCGGTTTAAACTATGTCTCCGGCCCGCAATGGCTGGCTGAACATGTCTTGCAGCATAAATGGGTTTTAGGCGTTGCTGGCACCCACGGCAAAACCACCACCAGCAGCATGTTAAGCTGGGTTTTGGAATATCAAGGCTTTAAACCCGGCTTTTTAATCGGCGGCATTCCGTTAAACTTCGGCATCTCCGCCCGCTTAGGCGAATCCGACTTTTTCGTCATTGAAGCCGATGAATATGACTCCGCTTTTTTTGATAAGCGCTCCAAATTTGTCCACTATCGACCGCGCACAGCGATATTAAATAATCTGGAATTCGACCACGCCGATATTTTTGACGATTTAGACGCCATCAAAAAACAATTTCATCATCTGGTCAGAACCGTGCCAGGCGAAGGGTTGATCATTACCCCGGAAAACGAACAAAATATTCATGATGTTTTAGAACAAGGCTGTTGGACACCGGTGGAAACCACCGCTATCAAGCAATCAAGCGCCTGGCGAGCGGAGTTGATTAAAGCTGACGGCAGCCACTTTGCAGTCATTCACAATCAACAAAATCAGGCCGAAGTCAATTGGTCGTTAAGCGGTCAACACAACGTCTACAATGCCTTAGCCGCCATCGCCGCCGCTCGCCATATCGGCATTCTACCGGTAGACGCCGCCAAAGCCTTGTGCGCCTTTAAAAACGTCAAACGGCGCATGGAAGTGATTGCCGAAATCAACGGCATCACTTTATATGACGATTTCGCCCACCACCCCACCGCCATCCAAACCACTCTGGACGGCCTACGCAAGCAGGTCGGCGACACACAAATCATCGCAATAGTCGAGCCGCGCTCTAATACCATGCGCATGGGCGTACATACGGAATCTTTAGCCTTATCTTTGGCCGAAGCCGACCAAGCCATCATTTATCAACCGGAAAATCTGGACTGGAACCTGGAAAAACTCACCCGCTATGCCGATAACATCAAAATCTGCACAAACCTGGATCAAATCATTGACTCCGTCAAGAGCCGCGCCCAAGCAGAATGCCATGCGGTGCTAATGAGCAACGGCAGCTTCGGCGGCATTTATGAGCGTTTGAAGCAGGAATTGTAATAGATTGATGAGAAAATCGATGTCATTAGCAAAACAAAAAACGACCAAACAGATCAGCGCAGAAGACTACTTAGTCGCAGAACTGTCGTCTGAAATTAAGCATGAATTTGTTGATGGGGAAATCTATGCAATGGTCGGCGGCAGTGATAATCATGACTATATCGTCGGCAATATTTTCGGCGAATTTCATCAACATTTAAAACATTCGACTTGCAGACCCTTTACCTCAGATAAAAAATTAAAAACCGCAAAGGGTAATTTTCGTTACCCCGACTGTATGGTGGTTTGCGAAGCAGACAATGAAGACCCTTACTATAAAACCAAACCGGTTATTTTGGTTGAAGTGCTTTCCCAGTCAACCCAAAAAATCGACAGAAAAGATAAGTTATTGGAATATATCAATATCCCCAGTTTGCAGGAATATCTGATAATTGAACAAAACTATGTAGATATAGAAGTCTTTCGCAGAAACCATGACTGGTTTTCCAGACATTACTTTTTAGGCGATGAATTAACGCTGGAATCAATCAACTTGACCTTATCCGTAGCCGATATTTACCACCGTGTTGAAAATGACGATATAGCGGAACTTTCTGCTGAACAAAACAAGCAAAGGTGATTTGATGCATTGGCAAGAAGCTGTGTAGGGTACGCACTGCGTACCTTTCAGCGACAACAAGCGAAATCTTATGAGTGATAGATGTTGGGGGCGCAAACTTTTGTCTGTATATAAGCACCCAAGCACAATTAATTTAACATTTCACTTGTCTTTTTTTCCATCTTCAGCGTTGCCTACATGGATGTAGGTAAGGGGCGTGAGCAGGAGCGGAAGCTTTGCATAAATAGTTACATAGCGGGCTATGCGCCTATTTATGCGCCTTGAATATGAAAAAAAATCCTGTGTGAAATTTAGTTAAATTAATTGTGCTTGGGTACTTAAGCTAAAGCCTGAGCCCCAAATGAGATTATGCATTATTTAATGCACGGGGTGCTAATCCATACAAGCCTGATTATTGCCATTCGCTCCGCAAGGAACCTCAACCGTCATCCAGAACATATAATCGGTGCTGATCTGCTGATCTGCTGACCGCTACTTTGTTTATACACTGATGAACTATGGCAACCAATACAATTAGATCGTTCATAACTTTCCATACTTGCGTTCCCTACCACTGATTTTTTTCCTACTGTATGCGGCATAATGGATTCGCGCGTACTGTTTTGCCGAACAGTAGGCGCATTATTGATATCGCCGCTGCCGCCGCCTTGAAACCATTGAGTGGCGATTAGCTGATAATCTTGACCGGCTGCTTGGCTCGGCCACTGACTATTAGTAATTTGACGACATAATTGCGCAGGTTTAATGACGTTTTCCGGATTATCAATACATAATTCGCCGGTGCAAATGCTTGGCGCGGTATTACATGGTTCACAGCCGCTTTCACCGCCCGCACAGGCATTAAGAATATAAGAGGATTTATCGGTGGTGGGGCAACTGCTATTTACACCAGTACTTGCATCTCGCCTTTCCAGCTTTCCAAAACAGAGGCCTGGTAGAGTTTATTCTTGACCACCCAATCATAAGCCGTTTTATTAATCAGGATTTCATAGCGCAAAAAACGGTTATTAGCCGCCAACACAGGATCTCGACTTAACCCCACATTGTTTTGTCGAGCACCTTTTCCATTATAGGTATATTGATCGGTGGCGGCGCTGCCAGCCTCAAATATTGAGTCATGAACCTTACCGACTTGCGACAATACGCGTAATTTGGATTTGGGATATTTTTTTGAACACGCTTCCGGCACATAACGCGAACCAAAATTGCCGGGGGTCTTGGATTCCAACAAATCCGCAGTAGACGACCATGCAGCCCAGGTATTGTTTGTTAAATAACCGGTAAAGGTCTTTATCGCACACTGATCCAGATTTTTTTGCCCATTCTGTGTACAAAAACTGTTTGTTTTGTAGACAGCAATGCTTGTAGCGGAAAACAGCACACAGAGGGTTAGTAAAATCAAGCTTGTGAAATTTCGGTAAATCAGCATAAACACCACCTAGTTATAGCGTTTTAAGAACGTGCCGAGAATAGCGAATTAAAAAGCCGCTATTATAGTTTTTCTACCTCCGCTTCAGTTAACCCTGTTGTTGCCGCAATTATCTCTATGGCTATATTTTGCTGTTTTAGGGCCTTGGCGACTTCCATTTTGCCTTCTTTCTTACCTTCAACTTTACCTTCCATCAAACCTTCCGATTTTCCTTCATAAAACGCCGTGTCTTTAACATTCTTTACTTCCCAATATTCCAGCAGACTTTTTTGATATTGTTCGCATTGCTCGGGCTTTAAATGGGCAATTTCCGCAATTTCAAAGCCTTTGTTAAAAATCGGTTCATTCAAAATACTTGGAATATGGTCAAAGGTTTCCAGATTTTTTAAAAAATACACCCATTTATCAAAATGCGTTTCCAATTCCTCAGCCTGTTTGTTAAATAACGGCATTTGCAGAAATTTAAAATGCAGTTTGTCGTAAAACAATTCACCGTCCTGGTCTTTTAAACTGACATCGCGACGAAATTTGCGCATTTCTTCCTGTTCATCGTAATGAAAATCCAGAATGGCAATAAAATAAATCGGCAGCAGCCTAAAATCCCAGCCGCCTTTTTCGGCTTGTTCGCGAATAGGAAAGGTGGAGTAGAACAGCGAGCGGTCTTTAAAAAAATTGACTTTCGCCTTTTGCATTTCAACAATAAACTTTGCGCCGGTGTCCGTCTGACAGTAAATATCAAAAATAGCCGTTCGGCCTTGCTCGGTATCGTCCAGATTTTCCGGATTCTTGAAGCTCAAATCGGCGATTTGATGATGCGAAGGCAACAGCTGATTCAAAAAATCGACCAGCAAGTCTTTACTGCCTTCTTCGCCGAATAGTTTCTTAAAACCAAAGTCGGTATATGGGTTGATATATTTGGCTGTCATCGTCTTCCAAAATAAAGGAAAGAAAGGCTATATTTGTACGCATTTCAATACTCCTCCTAATGTGTAATGATGGGGTTTAATAAACCGGGTTTCCGTTCTCTCTCACCTGATAAATATCATCGACTTGGTTCATCTGATGAATCGGCACGTTTAAATCATGCAATATGCCGTTTTCCAAACCATAAATACAACCATGAACGGTCAGTTCCTTATTATTGCGCCAGGCTCTTTGTACAACCGGGGTATGACAAATATTGCGCACTTGTTCGAGAACATTCAGTTCACATAAACGATTCAAGCGCTGAGTTTCATCCTCAAGGTCGGATATTTGCTGCTCATATTTTTGATGAACTGCTTTAATATGCCCCAACCAATGATCAATCAAACCATGTTCCTGAGATTCCATCGAAGCCTTAACGCCGCCGCAGCCGTAATGACCACAGACAATTATATGCTTGACTTTTAGAGCCTCCACCGCAAATTGAACCACTGACAAACAGTTGATATCAGTCGGCGTGACAACATTGGCAATGTTGCGATGAACGAAAATTTCCCCCGGTTGTAGACCGACTAACTGCTCGGCGGCCACCCGGCTATCAGAACAACCTATCCATAAAAAATCCGGCGACTGCTGTTTGGAAAGTTCGGAAAAAAAAGTCGGATTGCTTTGGGTGATTTTCGCCGCCCAGGCTTTGTTATTATCTAATAAGGTGTTCAGATCGCTCATAGCGTCATTATCTCTCTCAAAATGCTTAGGAACGTGAATTTTATTTAGGACTGAGGAAAAGGCATCCATCAATGAATTTTATTAATGATGCCTTCCAGCTCTTCCAGACTGGTATAGTTAATCACTAATTTTCCCTTGCCATTGTTATTGTGATTGATTTCAACTTTGGCGCCGGTTCGAAAACTGAGATCCTGCTCCAATTTGATGGTATCGGTATCTTTGTCTGCTTTATCCGCTGTAGCCGCCGCTTCCGGATTTAAAATTTGTTTTACCAGTTTCTCAACCGCACGCACCGATAATTTTTGGGCGACAGTTTTATTGGCGACTTGCACCTGTTGTTTTTCATCCAGCGGCAACATCGCTCTAGCGTGCCCCATTTCTATCAATCCTTTTGACAACAGAGTTTTAACATCCGGACTTAAATCCAATAAACGCAACAAATTAGAAACCCCGGCGCGGGATTTGCCGATGGCGTCGGCCACTTCCTGATGAGTCAAACCAAACTCATCCAACAAACGCCTTAAGGCCTCTGCTTCCTCCAGCGGGTTTAAATCTTCGCGCTGAATATTTTCAATCAAGGCGATAGCCATCACCGCCTTATCATCCAATGCTCTGATCATCACCGGCACTTCGTGCAATTCAGCCAGTTGCGCGGCTCGCCAACGACGTTCGCCGGCAATGATTTCATATTTCTCTTCAGCAATCAGACGCACGATAATCGGTTGAATGATGCCTTGCGCTGATATGGAATCCGCCAACTCCTTGAGTTTGTCCGGATCCATATCTTTACGCGGTTGATATTTGCCGCGCTGCAAAAATTCTATCGGCAAAGTTTGCGATTCTTGCGATGTTTTTTCATCGGCGGCTGCCACCGGCGTTACATCGCCTAATAAAGCATCCAGTCCGCGCCCTAAGCCTCTTTTAACCGCCATGTTTACCGCCTTTTTCCTTACGGATCAATTCACCGGCCATAGCAATATAAGCGACCGCTCCCCGTGAGGATTTGTCATACGCAATCACCGGCAAACCATGACTGGGGGCTTCCGCCAGGCGGATATTTCTAGGAATGCAAGTTCTAAAGACTTTATCGCCGAAATATTCAGTCAATTGATCAGAGACATCTTTAGTCAAGCGGCTGCGATTATCAAACATGGTGCGCAAAATACCTTCCAGATGCAAACCCGGATTCACCGTATCGCGTATATTCTTCAAGGTATCCATCAAGGCGCTCAAGCCTTCCAACGCATAATATTCGCATTGCATGGGAATTAACACGCTGTTGGCCGCCACCATCGCATTCAAGGTCAACATATTTAATGATGGCGGGCAATCGATCAAAATATAATCGTATAGTTTAAGGACTTGCAATAAAGCATCCGCTAAACGCCTTTCCCGATGCGGCGCATCCATCAGGCGTACTTCAGCGGCGGTCAGATCTGAATTACCGGGAATAATATCGAAACCCAGTTCCTTGTTTTCAACAATAATTTCCCAAACCGGCACTTCTTCCAATAACAATTCACAACTGGAATATTTAGCGGCTTCCTTATCCACCCCGCAACCCATCGCGGCATTGCCTTGCGGATCCAGGTCTATCAGCAACACGCGCCGTTTAGCGCCCGCCAGCGACGCGGCCAGATTAACACTGGTGGTGGTTTTACCCACCCCGCCTTTTTGATTGGTTACAGCAATCACTTTAGCCATTTGCTTTCATCTCTATACTAATCAAAACTCTTTCCGCATCGACGCCCGGAACTGTAAGCGGAATCATTGTACAAGATTCACTCATCAAATCTATTTCCTGTTGGTAATTTTGCCCTTTCATCGCCAGCAACAATGCATCATCCGCATAGAGGTGGCGAGTTAATGAAATGATTTTATCTAACTGGGCAAAGGCGCGCATGATAACAGATGAAAACAAAGTATGCGGTTTAAATCGTTCCACTCGGCTATGTTCTACATTGACATTATTTAATTTCAACTCAAGCGCGGCCTGCTGCACAAATCGCGTTTTCTTGGCGTTGGAATCCAACAAAGTAAATTGTTTATCGGGAAAAAAAATGGCTAACGGAATGCCGGGCAGACCTGCGCCCGTACCGATATCGGCAATCCGGTCGCCTTTCAGATAGGGCATAATCGCCAAACTATCCAACAAATGCAAACGCGCCATTTCTTCAGGATCGCGTATCGCCGTTAAATTATAGGCTTTATTCCATTTTATCATTAAGCTCAGAAACGCTAACAACGCTTCCAACTGATCTTCTGAATAGGCGATCTCCAAAGTTTGCAAACCTTGCTGCAAAATTTCTCTACAATTGTCCATCAGGCCGATTTCTTTTTCAAATGCACCAGCAACAAAGAGATAGCGGCCGGGGTCACGCCGGGAATCCGCGATGCTTGCCCCAAGGTTTCAGGCCTTTGTGCTTTCAGCTTTTCACTGACTTCATTAGAAAGCCCTGAAACAAGGCTGTAATCGACATTTTCCGGCAAGCGCAAATGATCATAACGTTTACTGCGGTTAATTTCAGTTTGCTGGCGATCTATGTAACCAGCGTATTTGGCTTGGATCGCCACTTGTTCGGCAACTTGTTGAGGAATATTTTCCAGTTCTGAAAAAGCGATTAAATTATCGACATCGACTTCCGGGCGGCGCAATAAATCCATCAAGCTGGCTTCTTTGTGCATTTTTTTACCCCAAATCCGTTCAACTTCATCGGCTTGCTGGGTGCCTGTGCGCACCCATTTAGCGGATAATTGTTGTTGTAATTGGCCGATGCTTTCCCGTTTTTCCTGAAATTGCCGCCAGCGTTCATCATCCACCAAAGCTAAAGCGCGGCCTTGTTCGGTAAGCCGCAAATCGGCATTATCTTCACGCAGTAATAAACGGTATTCCGCCCGGCTGGTAAACATCCGATAAGGCTCCTGGGTGCCGCGAGTGATTAAATCATCAATCATCACCCCAATATAAGCTTCATTCCTGGCCGGACACCAACTTTCCTCCTCTCTCACCAATCTGGCCGCATTAATACCGGCAATCAAGCCTTGCGCCGCCGCTTCTTCATAACCGGTGGTGCCGTTAATCTGACCAGCGAAAAACAGGCCGTTCATGTGCTTGGTTTCCAAAGAGGCTTTTAAATCGCGCGGATCAAAAAAGTCATATTCAATGGCATAACCGGGACGCACAATTTCCGCCTGTTCAAAACCTTCCATAGATCGCACAAATTGATATTGCACCTCAAACGGTAAACTGGTGGAAATGCCGTTCGGATAGACCTCGTGAGTATGCAAACCTTCCGGTTCAACAAAAATCTGATGCGAATCGCGATCGGCAAAACGGACGATTTTATCTTCAATCGACGGACAATAACGCGGCCCCACTCCCTCGATAATACCAGCGTACATCGGTGACTGATCCAGTCCTGAACGGATTATGTCATGGGTTTGACTATTGGTGCGGGTGATATAACAGGGAATTTGCTGCGGATGCTGGGCTTTATCGCCTAAAAACGAGAATACCGGCGTCGGCTCATCCCCATGCTGCTCTTGTAATTGTTCATAATTAATGGTTCTGCCGTCAATTCGCGGCGGGGTGCCGGTTTTTAAGCGATCAACCCTAAACGGCAGCTCCCGCAAACGGTCAGCCAAGGCGACGGAAGCTGATTCACCGGCTCGACCGCCGCTGTAATTTTCCAACCCGATATGAATTTTACCGCCCAAAAACGTCCCGGTGGTCAATACCAAGGCCTGAGCGCTGAAATCCAATCCCATTTGGGTTCTCACGCCTGCCACCCGATCGCCCTCCACAATCAAATCGGCAACGGTTTGTTGAAACAAGGATAAATTCGGCTGATTTTCCAGCGTTTCCCGTATCGCCTGTTTATATAAGACACGATCCGCCTGAGCGCGAGTGGCGCGCACCGCAGGCCCTTTACTGGCGTTTAAAATACGGAACTGTATGCCGGCGCGATCTATCGCTTGCGCCATCACCCCGCCTAAAGCATCCACTTCTTTTACCAAATGACCTTTGCCGATGCCTCCGATAGCCGGATTGCAGCTCATCTGCCCTAAAGTATCAATGTTTTGCGTTAATAATAATGTTTTCGCGCCCGAACGGGCAGCCGCTAATGCCGCTTCGGTACCTGCATGACCGCCGCCGACCACAATGACATTAAAATTTTTCTGGAATTTCACAGCACTTTTATGTTCAAATAAAAAGTTTATTTTAATACTTTAAATGGAAAAAATCATGAAAAAACGCAATAAATCAAAACACTTGGATTCCGGGGGCCAGGTTAACCCGGTCGCCAAATACGCCCGTCAATTCAATAAGGCGCAGGTTTTCCAAGATCGCACGCAATATAAAAGAAACCGCAAACATAAAGGCCAGGAGCCTTTTCCAATGCTATTACGCAATATTATTGGAAAAGGTTTCTTGCCTGTTGGCAACCGTTTATCAGTAAACGAATACCGCACCCTTTTTATAGTTGACTAAAAAAAACACCGTTCAAACCGATGTAGTCATCATCGGCGCCGGTGCTTCGGGTTTGATGTGCGCCATTGAAGCCGGCAAACGCGGCCGCCAAGTCATCGTTATTGATCACAGCAACAAAGCCGGTAAAAAAATTCTGATGTCCGGGGGAGGTCGCTGTAATTTCACCAACTACCAGGTCGAAGCAGAAAATTTCTTGTCGGAGAATCCGCATTTTTGCAAATCTGCGCTCAGTCGATACACGCAATGGGATTTTCTGGATTTAGTCAACCGCTACCGTATTCCCTACCATGAACGCGATCACGGCCAGTTATTTTGTAATGACAGCGCTAAAGACATTCTCAACATGCTGTTAAATGAATGCGCTGATCATCAAGTCGAGATCATCCTGAACACGCAAATTTCCAATATTCAACAACTTGACGACAAAGACTTTTTATTAACTTCCGGCAACGAAAATTACCGTTGCCAATCATTAGTCATCGCCAGCGGCGGCTTATCCATCCCCAAAATGTCCGCCTCGCCTTTCGGTTATCGCATTGCCGAACAATTCAATATACCCCTTGTTCCCACCCGCGCCGGTTTAGCGCCGCTCACTTGGCAGGACACCGATAAAACCCGTTTTAGTCCGCTTAGCGGCATCGCCATTCATTGCCGGGTCAGTCTTGACAATATCAGCTTTACTGAAAATGTACTGTTTACGCATCGCGGATTAAGCGGCCCGGCTATTTTGCAAATCTCTTCCTATTGGCGCCCCGGACAAACTATTCAGATTGATTTTTTACCCGATGCCGACTTAATCGAAGAATTAACTGAACATAGGCGCTTAAAATACGCAGGAACCAACAAAAATTTATTGGCTAAACAATTGCCGAAACGATTTTTGGAAAGTTTATTATCCCAATCCTTACTAGACATCCCCGTCACAAACTGTTCCGACAAACAAATCAAAGCTATTGCCCATCAACTGCAACAATGGTCAATCATGCCCAACGGCACAGAAGGCTATCGCACTGCGGAAGTCACCGTAGGCGGGATAAATTGTAACGCTTTATCGTCTAAGACTATGGAAAGCAAAGCTATCAACGGGCTTTATTTTATCGGTGAAGTTGTCGATGTCACCGGCTGGCTGGGCGGCTATAATTTTCAGTGGGCGTGGTCATCGGGTTGGTGTGCGGGGCAGTATGTTTAAATAAAGTAGACGCATGTATAGAAAAGTAAAATAGTTACCCGTTTGGAAAAATATCATCCATCCGATTACACACTTTTTTAATGATAGAATAAAATATAAAGAGTACTGTTATAAAAGCGAATATAGCAACAGGCTGAAGTCGACAAAATAATCAGCTTAATCACCTAATAAGAATAAGAGGAATCTATGCGAAACTGGAAACTGGCGCCTGCATTGATTGGCGGATCAATCATCATTGCGATCGTCTCATATGTTGCGTTCTATTTTGTTTTTCTCGATCTGTTCGTTGACCTATGGTGGTTCCGTTCACTGGAATTTGAAGCCTATTTCTGGTTAAGACTGATTTATAAATTTTTATTCACGCTGGCGGTTACCGCCTTCTTCTTCCTGATTTTCTGGTTCCATTTTTGGATTGCTTCCAGTTATCTAGGCTTGAACCCGCCCGACTCCATTTTGCTGGATGCCGATAAAAGGCGGCGTTTTCAACGATTTTCCGAGGTTTTCATGGATGGCTCCATGAAAATTTACCTACCGTTATCATTAATACTGGCTGCAATTATCGCCTTACCTTTTTATCAGCAGTGGGAAGACGCTTTATTGTTCTTTTTCGGCCGCAATTCCGGCACGGTGGACCCTGTTTATGGGCGCGATGTCAGCTTTTATATGCTTTCCTATCCCATTTACATGCTGATTCAGCAAGAGCTGCTATACACCTCCATTGTGTTATTTTTGCTGGTCGGTTGTTTATATTGGGTGGAGCATATTTTCGTCCCCCATCAAAACCTTGAATACCCCTTAGGCGCAAAAGTGCATTTAACCGTGCTGCTGGGCTTTATTGTGTTATTTTTGATCTGGGGGTTTTTACTGGATCGTTACGCTTTACTGTATACCAATAGCCATGAACCGGTTTTCTTCGGTCCCGGTTTCGTTGATATCCGTTATCAATTACCGTTGATCTGGCTGGCCATCGGGACGATTCTGGCCGTTTTTATCACTGCCGTGGTGTTTATTTTTTCCGAAAAACACCGGGTTAAATATCCCTTAATCATTTCTTTCGCTTGTTTTTTAATTGTGAACGGTTTTTCAAGAATTCAGTGGATACCGAATTTATTGAATACTTTTATCGTTAAACCTAATCCGGTTAAGGCGGAAGGCTCGTTCATGCAATACAATATCGACGCCACCTTAAACGCTTTTGATCTGGATAATATCAATACCATAGACTTTACGATAAAACTGGATGCCAGAGCCGATATTGAAAAATGGTCCACCCAACAACATGTGGAGAGCATCCCGGTTTGGGACCGAGAGTATCTCACCGATGGTTATATGCAATTACAAGGCATACGACCTTATTATCGTTTTCCCGCCGTTGATGAAGACCGCTATTTTTTAAACGGTCACTATCAACAAGTCAATCTGGCTGCTCGGGAAATGAATATCAAAAAACTGCCGCCTGAAGCGCAAAATTGGGAAAACCGGCATTTACGTTATACCCACGGTTTCGGCGCTGTCGTCACCCCGGCCGCGCAAGACGCCGACAAGCCCATTATGTGGTATTTACGCGACCTGAACATGACCTCCGATGTCGGTTTCAAAATCAAAAACCCGGATATTTTTTACGGTCAGGAACGTTATAACTATGCAATTGTGCCTAATGATCTGGAAGTGGCCGATTTATCCGGCTCTGCAGGCATAGGCGACAGCCATTACACAGGAACCGGCGGAGTACCGATTCCTTCCATGTTTAGAAAGTTATTATTCGCCTTTTATTTCCAGGATGAAAAGATTTTCTTTTCAACCAATATCAATAAAAAAAGTCGTTTATTAATACGCCGAAATATTGAAGATCGGATTAATACCTTAACGCCGTTTTTACAATTGGATAACGATCCGTATTTGGTAATTACTGAAGACCGTTTATATTGGATTCAAGATGCTTACACCACATCCAATAGCTATCCGGTTTCCAAACCCGCCACCACCAAATTTTCCAACGGCTCCCGTAGCTTTAACTATATCCGTAATGCGGTGAAAATAGTAATTGACGCTTACGACGGCTCTGTGACTTACTATAAAACTGAAGATGATGATCCGATTATCAATGCTTATGACAGAGCTTACCCCGGCGTATTTAAAGAATTAAACGAAATGCCGACTGTGTTGCGACAGCATTTGCGTTATCCGCGCGATTTGTTTTATCTACAGATGAAATTATTCGCCAAGTATCATCAAACCACGCCGGCTTTGTTTTATGAACAAGCTGAAACCTGGGAGTTTTCTCAAGTCAATGACAAAGAAGTGCGGCCTTATTTCATCACCATGGATTTCGGTCGTTGTAATAACAAGGAAGAATTCGCCATGATTGCGCCGATGACGCCTATCCATCGCGATAATCTCAGTATGATCGGCGTCGCCAGCATTATGGATACGGAAAAATGCGATAATACTTATTCGCCCAGCGTTACCGTTTATAAATTCAGGAAAGATATTCAAGTCAACGGCCCGGCTCAGGTGGAAGCACTGATTGATCAGGATCCGGAAATTTCCGAGCAGTTCACCTTATGGGATCAACACGGCTCCAGCGTGGAAAAAGGTCGTATGATTATCTTGCCGATGGATAATTCAGTGCTTTATGTGCAACCGATTTATATGCTTTCCACCAAAACCCGGATTCCGGAATTAACCCGGGTGATTGTTTCGATAGGCAACCAAGTGGTAATGGATAAAACTTTATGGTCGGCCTTTCAAAAATTGAAAACGATGTTTGTTAAGGAAGTAGAAGAGTCATCAGGATCAGGAACCACAGTCGGTAATTAATTTGTAACTGCTCGCCCCTTTTTAAACTCGGGTGTAAGGGTATTAATTGATCAGGTTTGTGCAGCAGGGATGTTGCACAGAGCTACATGGATGTATTCACGGGACTTGATTGATTAATCACCTTATGCCCAAACCGTTACATTAATTTTGATTCTGTTGCCTCAATTGTTTAATTTGCGGCATTAGTTTCAACCAATATTCATTGATTTCATCACCATAACAACGATTTTTCCAGCGCTGAATCAAAGCGGAAAATATCCCTCTTTTAAATTGGCGATTTTTACGAATGCTGGCAATAAGCCATTCCTCATCAAAGCCTTCCCAAACTCCGGCTACCGTCATTAAATTATCGGCGCAAACTGGAGCAACTTCACTTTTTAATATTGCTTCGAGTTCGTTCAACGAAAATGGCGATTTTGCACATTGTTCAACAATATGCGCATAATAAATGGTCACATCTGTATCCAGAAAAAGATTGGATAAGACGATCCATACTTTTTCTCGATCACCTCTGTATTCCATCTGTCTTATTCAAAATATCTGCTGTAAATTTATTTTTATTTTGGATAAAAGCAATGGGGATATTGTTTCAGGCGAACGTAAGGTAATTTCCAAGGAATATTGGTTTTCGACTGGTTTTTGAAACATTGTGATAGATTGCTGTTGAAGGTCAATGAGCCATAATTCCGGAATTTTGAATTGGGCATAAAGCGGCGCTTTAATTTGGAGATCATAGCGCAATGATGAATCAGCAACCTCTATCGCCAACAAAATATCCTGTGCTTGCGGAAGAGCATCTTCATAATCATTTGATTTCGGCTTTAACAAAACCAAATCGGGCACCGGTTCTGAATAATCGCCTAACACCACCGGGTTTTGTACCGAAACTATGGCATCTTTGTCTGTCGCATTGACAAGTAAACGCATTAAACGATTAACAACGGCAGCGTGACGTGATCCAATCGGCGCCATATCAACTATTTCTCCTTCCACCAGCTCTACTCTTACGCTTTCATCCAAAATTCCGGTTTCCGCCATTTTTTGATAATCGGAAACCGAAATATTATGCGGTTGATATAAGGTTTGAGTACTGTTTAGCATAGAGAAAATATTTCTTGCGCTGTTTATCTAAGTAACAAAGAACAGAGTTGATCCTCAATTTCCATGCGCTTAGCCAAATTCTCACCTAACTTGGATAAATCAGCTTCCAGGTTATTAATAGAAAATCCGTGAGTGCTGTCATCATAACTATCATTAAAAGAAACCACGATGTCCGTCGTGTTGGAAAAATCATCATACATATCTTGCGCTTTGCCTAATATATTATCCCTACGCTCTTTACCGGCCAAGATACGTTCATAGATGCCGAAATGTCCTAATGAAACATAATCCACCATAATTTCGGCAAATTTCTTCAGTCTGGGTTTAATTTCAGCATTGCCGTCAAAAGGCTTTAAATCGGCAATTTCAAAAAATAACGACCAAACTTCTTGTCGCTCTTCTTTCAGCTCATTCACTAATTGTTGAGCTTGTACGCGTCTTTCAGGGGTATAAGTTGAAGTTGTCGAACCCGACATACAGTTCTCCATCATATTAAAGCAAAAGGTTGCCGCCATAGGCGTTTATCCAAGCGGCTAAACGGTTTTTTAATTTATGTTAATTATTAGAAAAATTCAACAATTATTTAAAAGTTAAGTATTATACTTCGCACAATCACAGTTGCGGTTTTATCCATTAATTTATGTCCGGCATCACTGTCATCATTCCCAGTCATAATCGTTGTGCGTTATTAATGCGCGCTTTAGAATCGATAATGAAACAAACTTATCCGCCTGATCAAATGATTGTGATTGATGACGGATCCACTGATGATACCGTTGATCAAGTGAATAAGCATTTTCCTGATGTCGAACTGATAAAGCAGAGCAATCACGGCGTCAGCCACGCCCGAAACCAAGGCATCCGGCGCGCAAGCGGCGAATGGCTGGCGTTTTTGGATTCCGATGATGAGTGGTTGCCTGATAAATTGCAGATTCAAATGACGGCGCTTGAACAACAACCGGAATTTAAGGTTTGTCATACCGAAGAGATTTGGGTGCGTAACGGCGTTCGAGTCAATCCTATGAAAAAGCATAAAAAAACCGGCGGCTGGATTTTTCAACAGTGCTTGCCGTTATGCGCCATGTCGCCTTCTTCGGTACTGATTCATCGCAGTGTGTTTGCCGAACTGGGCAATTTCGATGAGGATCTTCCGGCTTGCGAAGACTACGATTTATGGTTAAGAATCACCGCTCGTTTTCCGGTTATCTTTATCGAAACGCCGCAAATCGTAAAATACGGCGGCCATGAGGATCAGCTTTCACAAAAATACTGGGGCATGGATAGGTTTCGTATTGAAGCTTTATTAAAAATTTTGCGGCAAAATATACTAAAGGAAGCGGATAAACGGGCGGCGACGGAAATGTTGCTGAAAAAATGTCGTATTTTCAAACAAGGCGCATTAAAGCGCGATAAAACCGAACAAGCTGACTACTACCAAAATATTATTGACCGTTATAGCTGCAATGTCTAATAAGCAACCCTATCTATTCATTTTCTGTGCTTTGCATTGCGAAGCCAAACCGTTGATTCAATATTATCAATTAAAGAAAATCAATCGCCATAAAGCTTTTGAAGTCTACCAAAATAATGAAATGATCTTAGCCATCAGCGGCGTCGGTAAAGTTTCTATGGCCGCTGCTGTTGCTTATCTTATGGCTATAAACCCGGAAGTCGATTCGCCGATTTTAATCAACATCGGTATAGCCGGTCATCAATACAAGGCTATCGGCGAACTTTATCTTGCAGAGCGAATTTTTTGCGAGGATGAGCCAAATCGTCAATTTTATCCCCAAATTATCGGCAATATTGCTCTCCAAAGCGATAGCGTTAAAACCGTCAATGCGCCTAATCCCCATTATCCCAGCGAAGAACTTTATGATATGGAAGCTGGCGCATTCTTTCCGATTGCCTGTAAATTCAGTAGCGCGGAATTAATTCATAGTCTAAAAATCATTTCCGACAATCAACAGCAAGGCGTCAAGGAAATTAACGGCAAAAAAGTGAGTCGGTGGATTGCTGCTAAAATAGACATGATCGCAATATTTATTGAGGAATTACGAGGTCTGCGTGAACAGATTCCTCAAAATGATCAACAACTATACTTAGAAATCATTCAGCTGTTTCACTTTACCGTCAGCAACCGGGTTAAACTTAAAAGCCTGTTACAACAGTGGCAAGTCATTAGCAACCAACAACCTTTGAACTATCATGCCGCCGATTTCAATCATGCTGCTGAGTTATTAGCCTGGCTGGAGCGCAAAATAAAATCGCAAACTATTCATTTATAGATCTGATTTATACTTCGCGCGGTTACTGTTAAGCTACATAATTTATTCCAAATGATGATTAAATAAATCCCTGCTTAGTGATTCCGATAGAGAAAATATAGATAAAACACAAGATGGCGCCGGCAAAAGCAGCCCAACGCTTACCGCCTCGGTTACGCATCGCCATCACGCCCAATCCTACATAACATAGCAACACAATGAATTTACTGACAATCCATCCATATTCTGCGGATAACCAACCACCATGAAAAACCAGCATAAAACCGCTAAGCAATAATAAAGTGTCAATTACATGCGGAGCAATTTTAAACAATTTTGTTTGTAATAAACTCGAATTGAATTGGGAAAGCGCTATACGGCCGACAAAACTGATAAGCGATGAAAAAATAAAAATAATATGTATAGTCTTTAGCATGGTTTCCTCTGGAATACAGCTTTAAATGGCAAATAATGATCCACCATTATATCTTTTCGTTAATGTCTGGCAAACAGGGTTAAACGGTTGCTCACATATTCTTATCGGCAGCAGCAAGCACTGTATGCTTTTCATTGCCAGCTTAGCCCCAAGGCCATAAATAAACTGACTAAGGAAAACGTAACTGCATTTTGAAAAATTTCATCCCAATCCATCTGTAACGATTCATTCATTATCTCTCTCACCCGGTTCGTTTGTTGATCTTTCATGTGAATTCGGTTTTTCATATTATCCCCTCATTTATAACTTCGCATTTGGCCGACTAACACGCCTTGAATTTCAACCTGACTCGGCTGATAATGCATAGCCGGCATTGATTCATTCGCTGGAATTAACACAGTCTCATTCGGAGCTTGTTGAATCGTTTTCAAGGTCGCTTCCACTTTATCAATTAAAGCGACGACGATTTCTCCGTTTCGGGCATAAGCTCTTTTTTCAATGACTACCCAGTCGCCATCAAATATGCCGACTTCTATCATTGAATCGCCTCTCACTTGCAAGATGAAGCAAGGCATTTCCGTCTTCAGTTGTTCAGGAACGGTCATGTAACGAATATTTTCAATTGCTTCTATCGGCTGTCCGGCGGCTATCGTTCCGACTAAAGGCAATTCATCCGCCGTTTCCAGTATTTGTTCGCTGACCTCAGTCAGCCGAATACCGCGTTGTTTGCGATTAGGCGCTTCCACCAACCCTGCTTCGATTAAACCTTGAATATGCTTATGCAAAGAACCTCTGGACTTTAAGCCCATCGCGCTACAAATTTCACTTAGCGTGGGTGGATGTTCAAAATGATTTTGGTTTTCCAACAAGAAGTTATACACTTCTTGTTGTTTACGTGTGATTGCTGCTTTTGTTTTCATAATGTTCTCCTTTTGTTCTGTGTCAATATAAAAAAAGAACGAATAGAAAACAAGTTTTTTAGCAAAAAAAAATAATTATATTTAACTTTATTTCATAAACAACTGATATATAAATATTTTACTCATAATGCTTTATCCTGAAATCGAGCACATCCAGCCGGAAATGCAAAAGTGGCGTCGTCATTTACACCAACATCCAGAAACCGCTTTTACTGAATTCAACACTGCGGAATTCATCAAACATAAGCTGATTGACTGGAATATCGAAGTTCATGACGGCATTGCCGAAACCGGTTTGGTGGGCATTATCCATAAAGGCGACAGTGAAAAAAAAATCGCTTTGCGCGCCGATATGGACGCCCTACCCATTCAAGAGCAGAACCCATTCGATTATAAATCGGTCAATAAAGGCAAAATGCATGCCTGCGGACATGACGGACATAGCGCTATGTTACTGGGAGCGGCGAATTATTTAGCTCATTATGGCGCTTTTAATGGTACGGTGTATTTAATCTTCCAACCCGCAGAGGAATCCAGAGGCGGCGCTAAAGCGATGATCGACGCCGGTTTATTCGAACGTTTCCCGGCCCAAGCGGTTTACGGCATGCATAATTTTCCGGAAATCCCCACCGGTCATTTTGCGGTTAAGAGCGGGCCGCTAATGGCTTCATTCGATGGCTTTGAAATTATTCTCCAAGGTCATGCAACCCATGCCGCGATGCCGCATTTAGGCAACGATGTTATTTTAGCGGCCGCCCAAATCATTACTCAATTACAAAGCATTGTCAGCAGAAATGTTAACCCCAACGACCCGGCGGTAGTCAGTATTACCCAGATTCATGGCGGCAACACCTGGAACGCTATTCCCGAATCTGTCATGTTAAGAGGCACATTCCGCTGTTTTAACAATGCCACTCAAAAACTGATCATGGATAAAATCACTCAGATCAGCTCCGCTACAGCGCAATGTTTTTCCGTTAATGCACAAGTGAATTTTAATCCTGAAAACCCGGGGTATCCGGTAACCGAAAACCACCCTAATGAGACGCAACACGCCTTAGCCGCCGCTCAAGCAGTTGTTGGTTCAGACAATATCGTGTTAAATCCTGAACCCAGCCTGGGCGCGGAAGACTTTGCTTTTATGCTGAAAGAAAAACCGGGCTGTTATTTATGGTTGGGGAACGGCTCAAGTTCAGGCGATTGCTTGTTGCACAACCCGCACTATGATTTTAATGATGACATACTCGCTATCGGCGCCAGTTATTGGGTAAAACTGGTGGAGCAGCAATTAGCCAGCTAACCTTCAAGATAATTACACAAAGCGAAAAATAGTAAGATCGATTAGGCAATGAGCACAATATAAATTGACCTATTTCAGACTAGAGGGGGGATCAGTCGAACAGATTTTCTTTATATGTGCTCATTCCAAAAAATCGCTTCTAAATTACCCGAAAAACTATCCGGGCAATTCTTTTTGAAAAAGCTTAACTATTTCAGCTTAATCAATGCTTAAGCCAGCCTTTAAAAAAAAGACAATAACTTATAACATCGCTTAAAAAATTAAATGCCGAAAAGCGGATTAAACAACCGCATTTAATTCTACATTTTCATAAAGTCGTATTTTCTTCCAGCCGACAAATTTAGTATCGTCAAAAGGAAGATCATGATCAATTGCATGTTCATAACAACTACGGAACAAGCGAGCTGTTCTAAAAGCATGTAATTCATCATCCGCCGTTACCGTCTCTACGTTACCGACTTGAAATGTTTTGTTGCGTGATTTGCCATCTTTCACCCAGAAAACAGTGTAGCAAAGATAGCTCTTATCTTTTCTGTGATCATATTTAATGGTTCTGGATACGCCTGTAACCCCGGTTGTGGTCTTGTTTTTCGGCGGTTTCAAAAATCGCGTTCGGCTGCCTTTTAATACGACCAACATCTGATCGCGCCAAGTAATGGCTGCCTGTAATGACTTTGTTTTATTTCCCCATAATTTATGAGAAAAATAGCGACTACTCTCTTTACCGCGTCTGACTATGCGTACTTGATAACCAAATGCATCCGGTTCTGTTATATGTTTTACTTTTGCCATGCTCTATAACTCAAGTTTAGGTGACTGTAATTTTTGTATAACTTAGAGTTACACACCATTTATGTTATGTTTGTAATTCAATGATTACAAATTATCGCTAAAGTTCAGATTTTTTCAAGTAAAATTTTATCATTTTTAAACTTATTTTCTTTTTTTGGTGGTAAAATAACCAAGGAACGTGAATGGTAATTGCGTTCTACAATTTTGTAACTTTTTGTTTTATTTGGATAATTGGAGAAAAAGATGAGCGTATTAGTCGGTAAACAAGCACCTGATTTTACAGTGCCCGCAGTATTGGGCGATGGTCAAATTGTTGATGCATTTAACTTTTCTGAGGCAACCAGTGGTAAATACGCGGTAGTTTTTTTCTATCCACTGGACTTCACTTTTGTTTGTCCTAGTGAATTAATCGCTTTGGATCACCGCATGGATGATTTCACAAGCCGCGGCGTAGAAGTGATTGCAGTCTCTATCGATTCTCATTTCACTCACAATGCATGGCGCAACACGGCGATTAACGATGGCGGCATTGGCCCGGTTCGTTACACAATGGCGGCCGATATTTCTCACGGCATCTGCCAAGACTATGATGTGGAAGCAGACGGCGTCGGCGTTGCTTATCGCGGCAGTTTCCTGATCGACCAAAACGGCGTAGTTCGTCATCAAGTGGTTAACGACTTACCTCTAGGCAGAAACATGGATGAAATGTTGCGTATGATTGATGCATTGCAATTCCATGAAGAACACGGTGAAGTTTGTCCTGCAGGATGGAGCAAAGGCGATGCGGGTATGGATGCAAGTCCTGACGGCGTTGCCAAGTACTTGGGCGAACACGCGGAAGGCTTATAATTCCAGCTTAATTCCCCATATATCTATAAAAAAGGCGCATGGCGGTATCCGCCTGCGCCTTTTTTTATTCAGTGCTTATTCTTCGCTGTTTTCCGTACTGCTAATGAGTTTTTTTCTAATAAAAACGGCGGCTAAAACCGCAAGCACCGCAGGAATTTGGGTAATCACAAATACTAATGCGGTATTACTGATTTTGGCGGCCGATAGCGGCCCTAAAATCAATAAATCCGCCAGCCACCAAGTGATCCAGTAACCCACCAAACCAATAACCGCCCATTTAATCGGCGGTTCGCCCAGTTTTTTTCCAGTGAGATAAAACCAGATCATTGTTAGAATACCAAACAGTTTAGCCAATAAAAGCATACTCGCGCCCTCTTATAATTATGTAAATGATCCTGATATTGAATAGTTATACTTCGCTATATAATCCATATCCATAACCGCGCGAAGTATATTCATATCGAGTTAATTATCATATTCTAAATTGGCTGATGATGACATCTTTTTCCCAAATATGGAGCCTGTTATGGGTAAATTTTTAAAAATTATTTTATCTATTTTCGCCGCGATAATTTTACTTATCGTCATTGTTGCAATAGCCCTACCGATTTTTATCGATCCCAATGATTTCAAACCACAGATCCAACAATTCGTTAAAGACAATAGCGGACGGGATTTGAATATTGAAGGCAATTTGGATTTGTCTGTTTTCCCCTGGCTCGGCATCGCTACCGGACCATTGATGTTAGATAACGCTGACGGTTTCGGCGATCAGCCTTTCGCCAAAATTGATGAAAGTAATATAAAAGTCAAATTGCTGCCTTTGCTATCAAAGAAACTGGAAGTCAATAAAGTCATCTTAAAAGGGCTGCAATTAAACTTGGCGAAAAATAAACAAGGAGTCAGCAATTGGGATGATCTAAGCTCCAAACCCGCCGAAGAGCCTGAACCTGAAACGGAAACAGCAGAGCAATCATCTAGTCCGATCCTGGCGGCATTCGCTATCGGCGGCGTTGCCATTGAAAATGCGGAAATTAATTGGGATGATGCACAAAATGATCAACATTTTGCGGTCAAAGAATTCAACTTAAATACCGGCACCCTGGAGTTTGACCAACCAGTGGCGATTCAATTAGCTTTGTTATTCGAGGATAAAAAATCACAATTGAGCGAAAAAATTGATTTAAATACTGAGATCAGCATCAATGAAAGTTTTGAGCTGATTAATATCGCAAAATTAGTTATCGACAGCCATACGCAAGGCGAAAACATTCCGGGTAAATCTTTGAAGGCCAAATTAACATCGGATATCGCCATTGATTTAAATAAACAAACGCTGGATATACCGACCTTGAACCTGAGCAGTCATAATTTGAACCTGAATGCTAATCTCAAAGGAAGCCAAATCAAAGATAATCCCGCCTTTCAAGGCGCTGTGAATATTGCCGAATTCAATCTGGCTAAATTGATGCAACAATTAGCAATGCCTCTGCCAAAAATGAAAGACAGTTCGGCAATGAACAAAGTGGCTGTGAAGTTTAATCTTTCAGCAACGCCAAAATCCGCCCAAATACAAAATTTGGTTGCGGTGCTTGATGAAAGCCAACTCACCGGACAAGCGTCAGTGAATAATTTCGCAGCACCGGCTATTCAGTTCAAATTAGATTTGGATAAGATTGACGCAGATCGTTATACGGTGCCAAAATCTGAGAAAAGCGCAAAAACGGTAACATCCCCCGCCGCCGCAACCAGCGCCGCCGTCGGCTTATTCCCGGTTGACGCGTTGAGAAAGCTTAACGCCAACGGTGAATTCAATATTGGTCAACTCAAAGTTAATCAATTAAAAATGCAAGGGCTGAAATTAAAACTGAACGCCAAACAAGGCATCGTTAAAACACAACACACTATCAGCCGTTTGTATCAAGGCAATTACTCAGGCGCAGTCGCCATTAATGTTAAAGGCAAAACGCCCTCGATTGCTTTAAATGAAAAGTTGAGCAATGTCCAAGTAGAACCTTTGCTTAAGGATTTACAATCATCACAACAAGTCAAAATGAGCGGAACAGTCAACGCTCAAACTCAATTAAGCGGTTACGGCAACAGCGTCCAAGCCATCAAATCATCATTAGGTGGAAATTTAAGGTTTAATTTTAGCGACAGTACAGTACGCGGATTTAATTTACAAAAAATTATTGACCAAGGTAAATCTTTACTCAAAGGAACGCCGTTGCCTGCTGATCCGAAAAATGACCAAACCGTCTTTTCTGAAATCAGCGGCACGGCAAATATCAAAAGAGGCCTGGTCAGCAATCAAGATTTAAAAGCGGTCTCTTCACGAGTTAAGGTGAATGGTCAAGGAACCGCCAATTTAGCCAATGATGCCTTGAACTTTACCGTTAATTCACGGGTTACTCGTAGGACAGTTGCAGGCCAACCGGAACAAATCAAAGGCATCCCGGTGATTTTCAAAATCGGCGGAACCCTTTCCAAACCGGAAACCTCTCTGGATATTCCCGCCATGTTGAAACATAAATACGGCGAAAAAATTGAAGAAAAGAAACAAAAACTGTTGAAAAAACTGGATGAAAAATTAGGCGATAAAGTCAGCCCTGAAATCAATAACCTGATTAAAGGTTTATTTTGATTTTCTAATTTCTACTCTGTTTTGTCTATAAAATAGATGCTGTGCATCTTATAACGGAATCAGGGTATGCAATGCATACCCTGATTAAAATAAATTGAAAAAGAAATGAAAGATGAAAGAAATAGAATTTACATACTGGAAAAACGATGATTTTTACATAGGTTTCATCAATCAATATCCTGACTATGAAACTCAAGGAATCAGCTTGGATGATCTAAAAGCAAACTTAATTGATTTATGGAAAGACCTGGAAAGCGATGAAGTCCCCTATATTAGAAAAAAAGATAAATTATTAGTCGCCTAATATTCTTACCTAAATAATTCAACCCTATGGATCCAAGCCAATTCCAACGCAATCTACTCAGCTGGTTCGAGCAACACGGACGCCATGATCTACCCTGGCAGCAAAATAAAACGCCTTATCATGTTTGGGTTTCTGAGATCATGCTACAACAAACGCAAGTCAACACTGTAATTCCGTATTATCAAAAATTTATTCAACGTTTTCCTGACGTGGATCAGCTGGCTCAAGCACATTTAGATGAAGTGTTACAGCACTGGTCCGGTTTAGGCTACTATGCGCGGGCGCGAAACTTACATAAATCCGCGCAAATCATCCATCAACAAGGGTATTTCCCTGAAGATTTGGACAGCTTGATCGAGCTGCCTGGCATAGGTCGCTCCACTGCCGGCGCCATACTGAGCTTGGCTTTACAACAACACCATCCCATCTTAGACGGTAATGTAAAACGCGTATTGGCTCGTTTCAGCGGCATACACGGCTGGACTGGCGACAATAAAATTCAACAGGAATTATGGCATCTCAGCCATCATTACACACCGAATAATAGAACCGATGATTTCAATCAAGCCATGATGGACTTGGGATCAATGATCTGTAAACGCAGTAAACCCTTATGTCATTCATGTCCGCTGAATAGTCAATGTTATGCTTTACTGCAAAACAAAACCACTGAACTGCCGACCCCTAAGCCGAAACAAAAAATTCCAAGCAGACAATGTTATTTTTTAATCTTAAGCAACCGCCAACAACAACTTTTTTTATATCAACGCGCGCCTAGCGGTATTTGGGGCGGCTTATGGAGTTTTCCGCAATTTAATTCATTGGATGAACTGCAAGACTGGTGTTTATTAAAGCAAACAAACGAAACAACTTTTAACTTTTTAAATCAACAAAGACATACTTTTTCACATTTTCATCTGGATTACACCCCGGTAATAGTAGAAAATATCCATTCAGAAAATCAAATTCATGAGTCCGGTGGCGGAAGCTGGTTCAATCCCGCTCAAACTCAATCATTAGGACTTCCGGCGCCGATAAAACGATTAATCGAGTCGCTTAACTAAAGTTCTTCAGTTCTTCTGACTTATTCAACTCTTATTCAACAAAATAGGAGACGCTTTATGCAATCATTTCATCAGCAGGAAAATATCCGCCTTTATTACTTTCCAACAACGCGGAATTATAGAGTCCAATGGTTATTGGAAGAATTGGAATTAAAATACGAACTCCAAATAGTTGATTTAAAAAACGGCGAACAAAAAAACAAAGCATATCTGTCTATACACCCCTTAGCTAAAGTACCGGCTTTGCAAATAGAGCAAATGGTGATAATTGAATCGCTGGCAATCTGCCAGTACTTATCGGATCGTTACCCCCACATTTCTATGTCGCCTGCAATAGACTCGCCGCAAAGAGCAGCTTATTACCAGTGGATGGCTTTGGCGGGAACAACTTTAGAGCCAGCCATCATTGAACTCAAACGAGATAGAATAGCGAAAAAGAAAGGTCTAAGCACCGTCGATATGGGACCGGTATTTACGCCATTTGAACGAATTGAACGTTATATTGAAGAACACTTGAAAAATCAGCAATTTTTGTTGGGCGAAAAGATGAGCAGCGCCGATATCATGGTGGGATCTTTATTGATTTGGGCGGATGAACAAGGTTTTTTATCGGATTTTCAAAATACCAAACACTGGCTAACTCGATTACAACAACGCCCTGCTTATCAGCATATGATTTCTCGCTCATCAGCAGACTAAGGAACGTTCACAAAATAATTTCATTCCCGTTCCTAAGACCAGTCTGTAATTTCGCGAAGTATAATGGTAATAGGATTTTTTCCTAATTTCATCTGGATTCGCTCTCCTTGATAGTAGACAATACCGTTTCAGAAATTCAAACTCAGCAATGTATAATCTTACCGCTCAATTAAAGGAAGTTTTATGACTCATATGGTTCACTGCAAAAAATTGAATAAACAAGCTGAAGGCTTGGATAAACCGCCTTTTCCAGGCCCCAAAGGGCAATTAATATACGAAAACATTTCCCAAGAAGCCTGGGGAGAATGGTTAAAAATGCAAACCATGATTATTAACGAGCAGCGCTTGGCCAGTTTTGATCCTAGATCCAAACAGATTTTGGAAGAAGAAAGAAACAAATTTCTATTTGCCGGCGGTTTTGAAATGCCTGAAGGATATGTGCCTCAGAAATAACTTGTTATCAAATCGTCAAATTTAGTTAGCCGCCGCCTCTCCCGACGGCGGCTGCTTTCATAGCCTGAGCATAATAAGTCAACTGAATAAAATGACACTCAAACAGCGAGGTTTAATCATTTTTTTTCACTTGATCTATTCCTAATTTTTGAACCAATGTTGTCAAGCTGGTAAAGACATAACTTGCAATCAGAAGCAGAAAATCGGTTTTATCTTCATCAATATTGCATTTTTCCAATGCATTGTAGTAAATCAGTCTGCTTTCCGCATCACCCGCAATATTAGCGATGGGATAACCATTCTGTAACAGCGCCAAGTTCATTAATAATCGGGCGGTTCTGCCGTTTCCGTCGATAAAAGGATGAATAGTTGCAATACGCTCGTGGAGTTCGGCCGCAACAACAACGGGATGCAAGGTCTCTGCCTCATCCTGAATCCAATGACTTAAGTTCTCCATTAATTTAGGAACCTGCCACGGTTGTGGCGGAAGATGCCGACTACCCGAAATTGACACAGGAAGGGTGCGATATTTTCCAGCATTGTCACGGTCAATGCCGCGCAAAATAATCGCATGGATAGCCTTAATCAAGTTTTCTGAAATCAGCGTATCCTTTTTGATCAAATCACGGATATATAAGATCGCCTCGTAATGATTATTTGCCTCCAAATGCTCACGCATCGACTTGCCGCCGATAGTCAAGCCTTTGTTAATCACAATATCGGTTTCCCGCAGCGTCAGCGTATTCCCTTCAATGCGGTTGCTTTCGTAGGTATATTCAATATCGATGGCATTCACTATCGTTTCATTCAAAAGCGGACGAGATGAATCCAAGATCTGTTTAAGCGAATCGATTTTAGCGAGTATATTTTTCAATTCGTCAGTCATGGCCTGCCTCTTTTGTTAAAGGAATCTACTAATGAAGATACGCTTTGGTAGTATTTTTGTATAATTATTCCACCCGCTATGGATACAATCAAAACTTTTATACAGGATTATGGGAATCGAAGATAGAGATTACTACCGGAAAAAATATAAACGCCTGAACAGGCAGCCTGATCAAGACATACGCAATACCGGATTAAAGTATTTATTGATTTGTCTTGGCGCTTTTGCTGTGCTTTGGTATGCAGCGGATCACTTTATCAATGCCCGCTATCGCTTGGATACACAAGTCACTCAAATATCGACCGATACTCAAGGCAGTATCATTCTAAAAGCCGACAGACAAGGGCATTTTCGCGGAACCCTTACCCTTAATCATATTCCTATGCCGTTTATGATTGATACCGGCGCCACCCAAACCGTGATACCGGAAAACCTGGCTAAAAAAGCTGAATTAGATTTTTTAGGAAAAGTCAGAATCCGCACAGCCGGGGGCAATTCATATGCGCATTTAACCCGCCTTAAACAACTCGACATTGCCAATGTAAGCCTTAATAATCTATCGGCTTATATCAGTCCCCATATTGATGAAGTGTTAATAGGGATGAATACATTAAAATATTTTCGAATAACTCAACAAGGCAATACTTTACTCTTGCAAGTTAACGACAAAAAAAATTCAATGTTCAATAATGAAAATGATAACGAAGAGATTTATATGTAGAACCGAAATTAACAGTAGTCGCCCCATCTTGCAATAAGATGGGCGCACTGTGTTTTAGCAAGCTGCCTTTCGCGACTCTTATCAACAGGATTAAGGTCTTTTTTGTTTACTTCACAAATGGCGACTGTAACCCCGAACTGTCATATAAACGTTCTTTTTTCCAGTTTTTGTATTTTGTCGGATCAAACTGCGACTCTAAGCCATTGGCCCGGTACATTTCATATTCATGACGAAACCTGATCGCTGTTCTAAACGCGTGCAACTCCTGGTCTGCATTAATCTCTTCCATTCTGCCGACATGAAAGGTCTTGGTGTGGCCTTTACCGTTTAAGCGCCAATGACAACTATAGATCAAACTCCGCACATCCCTTCTTTTATCATATTGTATCGTTCGAGACACGCCGGTCACCCCGGTGCTGATCTTATTCGGAAAAATCCGCGTCATCTGCTGATAAGTCGGTTTTGATGAAAACAAAACCAAAGTTTGATCCCGCCAATTGATTGCGCTTTTTAAAGCCTGCTGTCTTCCGCCCCAGAGTTTGTGAGAAAAATAACGGCTGTATTCTTTTTTATTTCTCACGATTCTGACTTGGAAACCTTTATTGTCAGGTTCGGTAATCTGTTTGTATTTTTTCTCAGTCATTGATGTTCTTTGCTAGTGGATACAATCCAAAGAATAGTCAACTCCATTTAAAATTTTGGGATTCATATCACATAATATAGTAAATCAAAAAAACATTTGGCTAATGAGTGAACCAGTTCCGGTTTAATGACCAAACATTGATCATTAACGCTTTTCCTTCTATCAATTACCGGTTTACTCACTGTAGATCATGCCTGGTTTGCATCATCTTTAGCCAAAATCTGTTTAGCCAAGCTGTTGAATCAAACAATCATTAAGCGTTAATACTAACGCTAATATTTTAAGCATCATTTAATATTCGCTTAACCCGGCTTTTAAATATCACTTAGATTCAACTAACATGGCCGGTTTTAATTGAATTATTTTTGACAACAGCATGATGTAGGGTCTCATAATTAATGAAAACTCAAACATTATAACATTCAATACCTTACATACATTATGAAATTTGAATTTCTATAGAAAAATCATATGACAAGTCAATACCTGAAAAGTTTCGTTTCTCTTCATGATTTAAATTTTAT
>SPJM01000094.1 GCA_006844585.1 Methylococcaceae bacterium
GTTTATTAGTCGGCACCGGCAAATATAAAGACATGGAAGAAACCCGCCTGGCGATTGAAAAAAGCGGCGCGGAAATTGTCACGGTCGCCATTCGCCGCACTAATATCGGACAAAATGCCGATGAACCAAATTTACTGGATGTAATCTCGCCGGATAAATATACTATTTTACCCAATACCGCCGGTTGCTATACCACTGAGGATGCAGTCAGGACCTGCCGCCTGGGCAGAGAATTACTGGGTGGTCATAATTTGGTCAAATTGGAAGTTTTAGCCGATCAAAAAACCTTATTTCCCAATGTCGCGGAAACTTTCGGCGCAGCGGAACAACTGGTTAAAGACGGCTTTGATGTCATGGTTTACACCAACGACGACCCGATCGCTGCGAAAAGATTAGAAGAAATCGGCTGTGTCGCGGTCATGCCGTTGGCCGCCCCTATCGGCTCCGGCCTCGGCATCCGCAACCCTTACAATATTCTAACCATTATTGAAAACGCCAATGTACCCATTTTGGTAGACGCCGGCGTCGGCACAGCTTCAGACGCCGCCATCGCAATGGAGCTGGGATGCGACG
>SPJM01000095.1 GCA_006844585.1 Methylococcaceae bacterium
GTTTATTAGTCGGCACCGGCAAATATAAAGACATGGAAGAAACCCGCCTGGCGATTGAAAAAAGCGGCGCAGAAATTGTCACGGTCGCCATTCGCCGCACTAATATCGGACAAAATGCCGATGAACCTAATTTACTGGATGTCATATCGCCGGACAAATATACCATATTACCTAATACCGCCGGTTGCTATACCACTGAGGATGCAGTCAGGACCTGCCGCCTGGGCAGAGAATTGCTGGGCGGCCATAATTTGGTCAAATTGGAAGTTTTAGCCGATCAAAAGACTTTATTTCCCAATGTCGCGGAAACTTTCGGCGCAGCGGAACAACTGGTCAAAGACGGCTTTGATGTCATGGTTTACACCAACGACGACCCGATCGCTGCGAAAAGATTAGAAGAAATCGGTTGTGTCGCGGTTATGCCTTTAGCTGCGCCTATCGGCTCAGGCCTCGGCATCCGCAACCCTTACAATATTCTAACCATTATTGAAAACGCCAATGTACCCATTTTGGTAGACGCCGGCGTCGGCACAGCTTCAGACGCCGCCATCGCAATGGAGCTGGGATGCGACG
>SPJM01000096.1 GCA_006844585.1 Methylococcaceae bacterium
TAGCGCTTAGGGGATATCAATTATCGGATAAATGCCTTAATCTAAACCCCGTGCTGAACAAGGCGATGAAATACAAGACTGCGCCTAGCCCGATCCAGATGACTAATTGCAAAATCCGCTCACTGGCTGGCCAGTCGCTCCACAGCGGACTGTGAACAAAATGATACAGCAGCAGCGCCATGATTTCGTTGGCTAAAATAAGGCGTAAAAGGAAGATGCGCCAATGTTTACCGGGGCGGTAGACTTTTTCTTTCAATAATCTTTTCAGCAACAATAATGCGTTGAAAAAGGCGCTTAACGAGGTGGCGAGGGCTAAACCGGCATGCGCTAAGGGGAAAAAAAAGATTAAATTCAACGTCATGTTGGCGCACATGCTGTATATGCCGAAGCGCACAGGCGTTTTTGTGTCTTTGCGGGCGGTAAAACCCGGCACCAGTATTTTAACCAAAATGAAGCCCAGCAAGCCGATTGCATAAGCGCGTAAACTCAAACCGGCGGACAGGACATCGTTCCAACCGAAGGCTTTGTATTGAAACAGCGTGGATAACATGGGTTCGGCCAATAAAAAGA
>SPJM01000097.1 GCA_006844585.1 Methylococcaceae bacterium
CCAAGATGAATTACAAAAGACTCAACTATTTAACTGTCTCTCAAAATTAGCTCTAATACACCCCAAAACGCCATAACTGTATTCACCGTCAAATTGATCAAAAATGATTTTTAACGATTTTCTTTGGACTTCAGGTAAATCAGCTATAAATTGCTCAACTTGGGCAATTTCATCTGCTTTTAAATCAATCACCTCTTCCAATAACACTTCGCCCATTTCTAGCGCTTGCGCCAGATAAGTGAAAATCGTTTCACTTTTTATTTTTAGCTCGCGGGCAACTTGTTCAACACTATAGCCTAAGCGAAATAAAGCCACCGATTCGGCTGCTGTTTCGGATAAATAGCGTGCATCGGCTGCCCCCTGACTCGTCGATAAGTTGGAAAAGTCGTTCAGCACCGCTAAAAACGCATCCGCATACAGCTCCAACTTGCGCTTGCCCACGCCGCTGATATGCGACATCTGCCGATGGCTAGTCGGTTTAAGCTCCAACATTTCCATCAAAGTCGCATCATGAAATATGACATAAGGCGGCACCTGTTGCTGATCGGCAATTTCCCGGCGTTTGCCCC
>SPJM01000098.1 GCA_006844585.1 Methylococcaceae bacterium
GTAATACCGTTTTACCAGCGCCGAACGGGCCGGGGATACAGGCTGTGCCGCCCAGCGCAATGGGAAAAAAGGTATCGATAATGCGCATGGTGGTCATTAACGGCTGATCAGGATAGAGCCGATGGGAACTGCGTTTTCTCAGTAAATGTTCGGGGATGGATTGTCTAACCGGCCATTTCTGCATCAGCGATAGGTTTTTTTCATGGCCGGTAATCAGATTGCGTATGCGGGCGATGGGGGTATCGACGGTGACATTATCTTCAATGATCCAGACGATGGCGACTTGATCCGGCTCATCAAACGGAACCATGATTTTATGTGTATAACGGCCTTCCTGCACAGTACCGATAACATCGCCGGCGACCAGCTTGTCGCCGCTGCGCACGCAGGAAATAAAAGACCATTTTTGATAACGATCCAAGGCGTCGGCGTCGATGCCGCGGGGTAGGAAATAGCCGAACTCGGCCGCCATATTTTCCAAGGGGTTTTGCAAGCCATCATAAACCTGACCTAGCAATCCGGGCCCTAAACTCACCGATAACATTTCTTCGGTTTGTTCAACCGGGTCGC
>SPJM01000099.1 GCA_006844585.1 Methylococcaceae bacterium
TGAAATACTCTGTCTGTTGACCGGCCAGAGCGGGAATGTCCTGTTTTGCACCTTCGCCGTCAGAACCGTGGCAAGCAAAGCAAGGCGGTACAATTTTTTTGCCGTTGCCTTTTTCGACTAACTGCTCAGCCGCCGACAAGTCGCCTTTAACAGCTTTGTTTTTCGCCGTCGACAAAGATGCGAACCAGGTGGCCAGATCAGCGGAATCCTGTTCCGATAAACCGGCGGCTACTGAGTTCATCAGCATATGATTGCGTTTGTTATCGGCGTAATCGCGCAATTGCTTATAGGTGTATGTCGCCAATTGACCGGCTAATGAAGGATATTCCGGAATCTGGCTGATGCCTAGTTCGCCATGACAGCCTGCGCAACTTTCCGCTAATTCCTTGCCTTTAAACATATCGCCTTGTTTCACAAAATTAAGCATATCAGGCGTCCAAGCAATATTGGAGCTAGGCTCGGCATTAACGATGGTGGAGCAAGTCACTAGTAATAAGATTAGTATACGTTTCATCATTAATATCCCCATGCGCTAGAGTCGTAGGTATCCATAAAGAAGAATTGCAG